>DXDB01000111.1 GCA_019115705.1 Candidatus Tetragenococcus pullicola
GCTGCTTGGTAGGTAATTCGCCGATTCGGACTTAATCCAGCATTTTTTGGTTTCACCCATTCACGATATTCTCCCTGATGAACAGAAATAGTGTCACCAGCTTGGGCAACATTTGCCGCTTGTTGAATGGTCAAAAATGGTTTCTCTTGTGTTCCTGGAAAATCATCCGATCCATTTTTAGCCACATGATAAGTTGTTGTCATTTACTTGTCTCCTTTCATCTCTTTCTCTTTCATTATAAGTTGAAAACGATATAATGGATAGTAAGAAATAATGATTGAATAGACAAAAATCGTGAAAGGAGCCCTTATGTATTTTTTTCAAGACTATGGTATAGAGAAGTCAGAGAAATTTCATCTTATCCAATTGACTGATGCTGATTTTCCAGCACATTGTCACCCAGCCTATGAATTTATTTTTGTTACCCAAGGAAGTGCGCAAGTTTGGATCGATGGTCAAAAATATGCACTTAAACCCAATGACGGTGCTTTGATTTTTAGTAATCAAGTTCATCGTTTTGTTTTAGCAGCGAACACAAAACTTGATCTCGTGATTTTTTCAGGAGAATTACTCAGTGATTTTCATTACTGCTATCAAAATAAGTTACCAACTTTCCCTGTTGTACATGCTATGAAACTGCCTTTTAAACCGTCTGCTAATTCCTCAACATTTGAAGTCAAAGCGTATTTGTATTGGGTTTGTGAGCAGTTTGTCAAAAACACAACCTTTCGAACTCGTGAGAAAGATATCTCTAGCGACTTATTTTCACAACTTTTGCAATGGGTGTTGGCCAATTACCAAAAGGAATGTAACTTAAAAAGTTTAGCAGAGGAATTTTCTTATGATTATCAGTATCTTTCAAAACTTTTTAAGCAAAAAACAGGAATTGGCTTCAATCACTATGTCAACCTATTACGAATCTTAAAAGCAGAAGAATTACTAGAAGCAACCGATGATTCGGTACAAACGATTGCGGAAACAGTTGGTTACAACTCTTTGCGTTCCTTTCACCGTAATTACAAAGCCATCACTGGCCACGCGCCGCTAAAAAAACACCTTCGATAAAATAATTACTATCGAAGGTGTTTTTAGTTATTCAGCTACTTTTAGGAAAGTAAAATCTATTTTTTCTAGACTTTTGCTCGCGGATCAGGTTTTCCTAAATAGGCATATTCGTAAATCATATCTCCTGAACTTTTCACTGGTTCTTCTGCATCAGGGCGATTAAAAGTGACGTCTCCTTTGGCATAATAACGCATGTAGATTGGAGCAATAGCCATCGCATCGAATTGTTGTTTCATTGAATCTGGTACTTTTGTGTACATATCACGCGTTTCGATTTCTTGTTCCCAAGTAATATTTAAATCTACTGAACTGCCATCTGCATTGTTAAACACATAATGACTTTCTTTAGGAAATTCTCGCCTTACTTCTTTTTGTTCTTCC
This sequence comes from Candidatus Tetragenococcus pullicola, assembly GCA_019115705.1. GTDB lineage: Bacteria > Bacillota > Bacilli > Lactobacillales > Enterococcaceae > Tetragenococcus > Tetragenococcus pullicola. Next base: position 1,447 of record DXDB01000111.1, read on the forward strand.
AAAACTGTATTATTGACTACATTGCCATCTGTTTCAAAAACGACTTGTCCGGTTTCATTATCCAACAAACCAAACATTGGTAATCGTTTAAAATCATATTTCTCATTAGCCACAAAATCATAAATATAAACCGTGTATTTTTCAGTATACATTCTTCCCCATAACCAGTGATGATATAATGCCATAGGATTGGCACTCATCCATTGATGATCGTGATAACCTACGCCTTGGACTTCTATTTTTTCCCATCATAAAAAAACTGTGCCTGTAACCTTGTTTTTCGGAACAGCCAAATCTGTATGATGTAGTTCATCATTTTCACCGAATGCGACAATCCCAGTTCCTTGTCTAAAAGGATCTGTCAATGCTTCATAGTGCAAATCGCAGCCGACACCATTTGTAGGTTCAACATGTATATCGTAAGACTTAAAATCGCCTTTTGCTGTATCCGTACCATATTTTAAGTTACAACCTCCTTCTTCTGCAGTGAATGATTCTTCTGCAGTAAAGTAATGAAAATCAGACTTTTCAACTCCATTAGGTGTGGTGATCATGATATTTACATTGGGTGTATCGCCAGCCACCATCATTTTTGCTGGATCGACAGGACGAAATCCAGCCATGAATTTCGTACCGTCATCCATGGTAGCATCAAAATACCATACTTCGTTCTTACCAGCTTCACTGGTTTCTCGACGACTTTCCTCCCATAGTTCAACTTTATTAGGATTGATTCCTAAGTTTTTAAAATCTTCTGGTGTATCCATAATTCTAGCTCTCATATTAAAATTGCCTCCTTAGTTGATAGTTCTATTCTATGATATAATAGAATTGTTTCAATGGGCAGTTGTAATTGATTTGTATCTTAGGTAACATCAAATTAAAGGGTGTTACTTTTTTAAGGAGGAAACGATGGATCTACGTACTCAAAAGACCTTGCAGTTTATTGAGAAAGCCTTTGTTGAACAAGTACTTTTAAAAGGGTTTAGCAAAGTAACAATCAGTGATTTAGCAGAACAAGCAAAAATCAACCGAAAAACATTTTATGCACATTACTTGGATAAATATGACCTAGCTGAAAAATTAGGCGATAAATTGATTGCCAAATATGATCATAGTTTGACCGAGCGGCTGTCAGGGAAGAATACCGATTTAAATGATATTATTGATGGTTTCATTTCCAATAATGAAGATTTACAACTATTTAAGGCGATGCTTACCGTTCACTCGGACGAATACGATTTTGAAGTTTCCTTCATTCACTTTTTGAAAAAAAGATGTGCTGAAGATCTAATGGTGGATGATCCTTTAGAAAAGGAACTGCTGGCAAACTATGCCATCACAAGTATCAAATATTATCTTCGGAAAGACGAACCTTTGTCAGTCAAACGACAATATGCTTTCATTCAAAAACTAGCATCTTTGATTGGAAAGCCGGAATAAACACTTCATATCCCTTTGTTATTTGAAAATTGGTTCAGTAACTGGTTATATTATAGGAGAATTTTATATATGTAAAACATAAAAGTAATCTTTAATGTAAACGGCACTATATGGGAAGCTCTTCATATCGAACAATTAGCTTATCAACGCAATCTCCATGTTCTGCACCAAATGCACGCCCATGGAATCAAGATCAAAGATGGTGACTATACCTTAACAGATGATGATATTGACTTTTTGACTGAAAAAAGAGTTTAGGAAGTTTCAATTGTCAATCGTTTAGCTCACACTGGTCAAGAAATTCGCAATTATTACAAAGATTCCTTTGCTCGTTCAGAGGAAATGTGGAAAGAATTGGCATTTTTACAAGATAAACCGATGAAAATCTCGCATTGTGATATGCATGTCGAAGGTATTTCTTTGCAAGAATTCATGGGAATCATGAAAGCTATGCAACAAGATGAAAAAGTAGGCTTATCTGCTCATCCAGAACATTTCCAAACAATTGCTAATGAAAACGACATTATTGGTATTGAACCATTTAACTCCTACGCTAGTCCATGTAGCAGTTGTCAAAGAAGACGAATTAGGTCCAACTATTCTAGCGGATAAAGATGAAAGCTATCCAATATCTATGGTCGGTAAAGCTCTCTTAATCGATGATAAAACAGATGTGAATATGCCTTATCATCAGTTCAAACCAACTGAAAATGGCTTTGATGCCAAATTAGCTGTTTATTGGCCAGAAGGTGTCGTTGATGAAATTATCGAAGGATATTCGCTTCACTTAGCTACTGAGTTTTACGAAGGTTTAAAATTAGTTGTTACTAAAAAATAAAAGCAAAAAATGTTCTTCAAAAATGAGGAGCATTCTTTGCTTTTTGTGTATAAATTTACCTATTGTTTTCCCCTTTTTCAATGGGCATAATATTGAATAATATCATGCAATGCTTGTGCCAAACTAGCACCTTGTTGATTATAATAACTGGTAAAGCGTTCATCTGTCACATACATCAACGCTACCCCTTTATGAGCATCCGCTGAATAGTTTGACCAAGTATAACTCAACCATTTCTTGTGCAAGTCAAAAATTTCTTGGGCCAGAGAACTATCTATGTGCGAATCTGCCACATAGACTTTCAATTTTTCAAAAAGTTCCTGTTCAATTGTCGTCATTTCTTGCATTTGGATTTCAGTCAATCCCATGAATTTTTGGTTACTGGCATCAATCGTTTTTTCTCCATATTTTGTCCGAATCTCTTGACCATACTTTCTTTCGTTTTCGTTGATTTTTTGCTTTTTAAAAGCAGTAAATTTTTCTTGATCAGACATCTTACATTCTCCTTTATAATGATTTAGCGTTTGTTCAATAGCCACCAATAATCGCTTAATATCTGCCATTTTTTGAGAAAGCTGATACCATTGATCATTTAGTGCCTGTTCTACATCAAAGTCAGGAGAATCTAAAATATTTTTAATTGCTACTAATGGTAACTCTAGTTGTCGATAAAATAAAATTTGTTGTAAGCGATCAACTTCTTTTTCTCCATAGATGCGATAACCTGAAGAATTGATTCGTTTCGGTTTTAACAAGCTAATTTCGTCATAATACCGTAGTGTCCGTGCACTGACACCTGATAATTTAGCAAATCTTTTTATCGTGTATTCCATTTTATTCTCCCCCTGACAAAACCATCATAAACCTTAACGTAACGAGAAGGTCAAGAAAAAAATAAAAAGTCCTTGATGAACAAGGATTTTTTTAGCTCTATTTTGAAATAGACGCTCGAGAAATTCTTAACGGTGAACTTCTTTGCTCCGTGCGAAATAGTCTCTGTGTACTGATATAATAGTATTTGTTGTTAAACTGACTACCTACTGACTACATGTAGGAATCTCAAAATCGTGTAATTTAGCATTTTAGACACTTGGAAGATTATTTTTCCAGTTCTTCAAATGCAGTTAATGCTTTTAATTTTTCAGTTGACGTAATATGTCGATAGATTTTAGTGACAGTTTTATCAGTATGTCCCAAGCGTTCTCTAATAACTTCTAAGCTACAATATGGGGCACATAAACTAGTCATGGTATGTCGAGCTAAATGTGTATGAAATTTTTTTATTTATTCCAGAACGTTCAACACAATATTTAATATGGTCATTGACGTATTCACGCCGGAAAGGATAGCCTCGTTTTCCTGGTGCAATATAGACAAATAAGTAAAAGTCTTCTTGTTGAATTTTAAATTGTGCATGCAGTTGTTTTAATACTGCAATTAATTCTTTTACTTTTTGCATTACTATTTCTGTTACAGGAACACGGCGAGCTGAAGCAAATGTTTTAGTTGTTTCAATCGAAAAATTTTCTGTCTTACCTTTTCTACTAATTTGTTTATAGAACAAAATTTCATTATTCTCAAAGTCAAAATCATCGGGTTGTAAAGCAAGTGCTTCACTACGCGACAACCTGAATAGAAATGGATATAGTATAGAACAGCTAGAGGAAATTCTTCATAAACTAGACCATAATTTAGTAATGTTCGCAGTTCATTCAGTGTTAGATATTTCTCTTCCACATTCATGACAATCTCTTTTAAATCCGCAACGGTTACTTTGTAAAATCGAAGATGGCTTATATTTTTAGGGAATTTATTATGCAAGTCTGTCAAAAATATATAGATATTGCGACACAACACTATTTGAAAACGCCCCCGTTTAGTCATGATGGTATTTGAAACTGTTTATAGATAAATTTCAAAGCCATCCGTTTATTGTCAAAAATATGTTAGATAGATTTAATATTAAATAGCGTTCGTTTTACAACAATTGACTAATTTCTACTTGAAGTTTGATCTTTCTTTCATTCTAATTAAAATGCAATAAACTTTAATTAGAGTGCCAAGTTTCTAAGCTTTTGTCCATTATTTGTATCGATTTATAAAAGGCAAATGCGTTCCCGTCAAAAGTTCCACCATTATTTAGACCATTTGAAAATATGTGCCCAGCTTCCTCGAACTCATAACAACTTACTGACTGTGCTTTTATTGAGGCTTTTTCAATGAGTCTTGCCATCTCAGCACTATGCCATACTTGGTCATCAGAACCAGAAAATGTTAGTAAATTGCCAGAAAAATTTGAGATATCAATTGAGATAGCTTGTTTATTTGTTTTAAATTCTTTTCTAAAGAAATCAGGCCATGATAGATTTCTATGAATAATTTTTTTTATTTTTGATTTAGTAGAAAAATGAGTTGCTTGAATTTCATTTCCATTGTATGTCCATGCTGATCGATTTTTATTTCCTGGAAAAACAAAGCTAGAAGGAGAAAAAAGGATTAAGTTATTAATCTCAGGAAAATAGTTTGTAAGTATGAGGGACATTTCCGCCCCTCTAGACGCTCCTACCAAAGTTATTGGGGATTTATTTTCTAACTTATTAATAAAACTAAGAACATCTTGAAAAAAATTTAGATCAATTAAATCAAGTCCTCTAGACAGATGTGGCCGCCCAAAATAATATAAAGATAATACTCTATATCCCAAATCAGCTATACTTTTACCCATATTTATCCATGAACTACCTTCCGATCCGCCAAATGTTATAACTATTCCATTTTTTAGCTCTTCAGCATTTTCGGGCATAAAATAATAGCCTTGTAATTTATTTTTACTAATTCTTTCTATATTCATTTTCATAAATTCCCACCATTTCTGTTAACCAAAGTATTCCATTCACTAAGTTTACATTTTAATTTTATTTTCTCAAATTTAAATGAAATATTACTGAGCTAATTTCATAATTGCCTTTTTTAAAAAAGTAAACACTTGTCCAATTTTCAAAATATCAAATTTTTTTGAAAATCAAGCAGCTATTTCTTTTTTGTTTTTCTTGTTTAATCGTTGTGTAGCAAAGGTTTAGCAAGGTTTAGCATTGTACGCTAGTTGCATTAATAAAAATTCAGCATGCGCATGTTTATGGTTATAAAATCTTGTTTGGTTCAGTTGATAAGAATCTTTTAAATAGGCATTCACACGTTCTACACTACTTCGTTGATTATAAATCTTTTGCCAAGATAAGGTACCCCTTGCGGGACGGTTATACATTCTAGAGCTTGTTTCTTGCTTGATCTTGATTACTTTTTGATATAAACCTTCATTTCGAAGAGGACATTCACGACAGTGAGCTTCAGGACGAATGTATTTTAGTGCACCATAGCGTTTATCGTAACTATCATAGCTATGTCCATACTCCAAAAGACAAGTGGGCGCACAGTTTTCATCGATTTCACCATCATTTTCGGCTAGCTTTTTCATGTCAATGATTGGCTCAATGTGCATCTCATGCATCTCTTCGTAGATAGCTTGTGCATCATAACCTTTATCCAAGCACCCATGGTGCTTTCCTTCATGATAATGTTTTTCAGCTTTAAAAGAGTGCGTCAATTCATGAGTCTTTCGGATAACTGGAATAACTACACTTACGTCGGCTGTAAATGCCGAAGAAATCAACATTTGTAAAATATACTGTGATTGAGTCGTTACAGCCAAGGTGGCTTTATAGCCAAACCAGTAAGTGTTTTTTCCCTTACTATTTTTCTTTACACCCCATGAAGGGGAGGTTGGGATGATCGCTAAAATCTCTTCTGTAGACATTTTGCGTTGCTCTTGGGTAGCTGGAAGTTTTGGATTATCAGTCTTTTTATGTTTTGTCCGTGCTTCAATAGAGGTCGCATCATAAGCCACGTTTTCTTCAAAAATATCAAATTCACTTTGAATAATCTGTAAAAAATCACCATTGATTTCTTCAAGTAGCTCAAAATTTTGAGACAGTGTCTTCATAAATCGTGAATAGGTGGCTTCTGACGGGACTGGTTCAGAATACAGAAAGCCTAGACTTAGCTTAAATCGTAGATCACTATTTAAACGACTAACCAAGGCTTTCTGTGTATCGATTTTTTCATAGAAACGTGCCATGATTGAGCGAATGACGGCTGCGTAGTTGATATCAACAGGATGACCAACGGTCGTCTTCTTGGAAAATAAGTTCACGAGTTTATGCATTTGAACTGGGGAGAAAATCTCTTGATATTTTTCTTGAATATCTAAAGTTTCTAACTTAGTGTAAAATTTATTGAGGTAAGGAGGTAGACTAATAAAAAAGAAACTGTTATCCTATGATAGCAATACCTCACAACAGGTACTATACAAAGGAGACAGTTTCTTATGGAATCAATTGTAGCAGAA
>DXDB01000009.1 GCA_019115705.1 Candidatus Tetragenococcus pullicola
TTTTCAGTCATGATTTATTCCTCCTATAATTTTGGTTTGTTTAAAATAGCTTTCTTTGATTCCTCCTTTTTCTTTACTGAATTTAGTATAGGATAGATTTCCGTTAAAAAAATTGACGCTCATCAAGAAAAGTATTTCTTAATAGACGCCAGGCTTCTCTATTAAATTCAACTGAAATAATCAAAGGAATGAAGTCGTTCCCTCCAAACAAAAATTTCATTAAAGTAGGGCCTAAAAAAAGAATAGCAACTATACTTTATCAAGAGACCTGACTGCTATTTTTTTGCTTGTTATTCTTCAATTACCAAATGTCTTGCCTTGCAGTATATTTAATGCTCTTTCTCACTAGTGTTGCATGCAACACTAGTGAGAAAGAGTATTAATAAGATTAACCTAGACGAATAACTTTACTTTATTTATGTCATACCATAAATAAAAATTGAAAAGAATTTTTTTATTTATTTTTAGTAGATCGATTAATAGGGGTTGCGTCAAGAATTATGTGTAAATGGAAAAAACCATTCTGTCGGTTAAGTTAAAACATTTTTTAGATAGCATTCCTATTTCGTGTTAAAGCACTTGTAAGGAAACGTGTCACACCATCCATGGCGTAAGCCGTTGCCCACTTCAATCCGAAAGGCCGGTCTCTGTATTGATTATAGTCCGTAAATGTTTTCTTAGTACGCTTTACCATGACTTTCAGCACCTTCAAGTCCAGACATACCACCCGCATGTCCTCCGACAAGGCTGCTGCGGCTGATTGCAGTCGCCCCTGGCAATAACGAACTAGCATGCACCAAGGCTTTGAATCCGTATCGGTTTCGAATTTTGTCACACAGATAATCTAGTTTCTCTTCTTGAACCATTTTTTCTGGGTCGGAAAATAAATCCATTATTTGAGTACAGAGAAGCATTCAGTGGCTACCCGAGCGGATTTATTAGTGAAGGAAAATCAATCGCTGATAAAAAGTTCCATGAATCTACTTACCGTGTCTTAATTATGATTCCAAAAAGTAGACTAACGTATTACCCAAGAAATCTTATTATCACTCGACCTGAAGGCCTCTATCTTTCAGGGTTTACTACCGATAAAAAACAGCAAATTCTTGATTTTACTCAACGTGTTTCATTATTTTTAGAACAACATCAGTTAAAAATAGATGGAGATATTTGGGAGTTACTGTGGCAAGATGAAGTATTTACAACGGAAAAGGAGTTACAAGTTTTTGAAGTGATGATACCGATAAAACCTGTATCCCATTAACTTGCTGAAAACCCAAAACGTGAGTATCAGCTAGAGTTGCTTTATATTTTAAGGATAAGCATAAAAAATGATTAGCTCAAAGTGAATCAATGAATCATCTAAATGGGTGAGTCACTTTGCATGAACTGGAGTATGCTAACGCTAGAAGTCAAAAAATGAAACCTGTATACAAAAATACCTGTTAAAAGCTTGAATTGTTGATTTACCAACAATTCAAGCTTTTTTAATTTAATCTGCAGCTGAAAGCATACCTGTTGCTATTGTTTTCTCGTTGCATGTCGGTTAGTCTACACCATACTCTTTTAATAGGGCATCTGCTAGTTTGTTTACGTTTGAATAGATTTCTAACTCTACAATACTGTCGTTAAATTCCATTTGAATAGATGAATTGAAAATCGAATAAAATTCTGTTGTTCGTTTAAATGTATCCGTTTCAACAATTACTTTTGATCCGTCGACAAAGACATGTCCACAGTTATTTTTAAAATACATAACCTTCCCCTCCTTCCCTTTTAAGAGTAAATACGAAAAAATTGGTCAAAAGAAGACAAGGGAAAGCATTTCGTTGTCAAAACCATGTCCGATTGTCATTGTTGTGTGTTCTTTTCATTTAACCGTCCATTTTGTACGTATCTACCGCTTGCTGAAAGTGGTTATAGCATAGCCAGTCGAAAAAACAAGGATATATGAACTCTCTACGTTCGTCCTTGTTTTTTCTTTGTGTCTAAGCTAAGGGATAACCACAGCAAACGACCGAAACGCACTGAAAAAATGGCAAATAAAAAGAAAGGAGAAAAACACTGCCACTCGATCCTTGACAACAAAACAAATAACAAAAGAATCCAGCTTCACTTCTCTCAACCTCTAAAAAAATGTGTTGGGAAAAAAAGCCTAAAAGAAAGAAGGAGAAAACAATGTCAGTTAGTTATGAAAAAGTAGTAGAAATTGTCCGTCTCAAACAAGTTGTCTGTGATTCCACCTTAGAAATACAAAAAATTACGTCCAGCTTTGGCATTGCCCAATGGCTAATGGATGAGATTGGAAATGAAACGCAAGAAGTTTTGATGTTGCTATGTTTGAATACAAAAAACGAAGTAAACAGTTTATCTGTCGTGCACCGAGGTACGATAAACCAATCGATTGCTCACCCAAGAGATATTTTCCAACGAGCAATTCTTAGCAACGCGACTCGCATTTGTATCGCGCATAATCACCCAAGCGGAAATCCGTTAACCAAGTGAAGCAGATAAATTATTTACAGAACGTATCAAAGAAGCTGGCGACCTATTAGGAATTTCCCTACTCGACCACCTCGTTGTTACGAGCAATCGTTACTATAGTTTTCGAGAGAATGGCGGATTGTAGAAGGAAGCAAAGCACAGGCTCAAAAAGAGCCTGTGGCTTTGATGAAAGGAGAAAACACGATGAAATACCCCAAACTATTGCAACGGTTAGAAACATTAGAAATGGTTACTTATTTTCATGATGACAATGCTGAAGATATGTACAGAAATATCATGCAGATTGTAGCCACTGCAAAACCACAAACCAAAGAACAAGAACACCAAATTATTTATGACACGTTGTACTTATTAGAAACTATGCATTACGAACCCCTACTAGATGAGCCTTTAAGCGAGTTTAAAGTAGAAGAACGTGAGCCAAACAACTAAACTGTAAAGAAAGAGCGTTTGACAAAAGTTTGTCATACGCTCTTTTTTTAAACCAAAAAATAAATACAAACAAACGGCCATTCTATTTAAAATAGAATGGCCGTTTGTTTGTATTTAATGCGGTGGTGTGTCCCCCACTCCACCGCATTAAATTCGCTTAACAGTCGTTTCTGTTACAACAATAGCAGGCAACTAGTGACATCATATTTAAGGCAGTATCTAAATTAGCTTGAGGTAGTGTCTTTTTTTGCCACCTCATTTTTCCGAATCCCCCATGCTTTCGTAAGGGTTTCGCTCGTTTCATTCTCAATTTCTTCAACGCTTCGGAGGATCGTCCCGTCCTCATCAACCTCAGGGACTGTTTCATTCGCAACTTTTCCATGTCTAAATAAGTCCAATTCAAATTTAACACTATTAAATAAATCAACTTTGTCTTCTTGCGAGAGATTTTGTCGAATATATTCGTTGAGTGCTTCTCTTAGTAGTTCGTCTCTTGAAAAGTCTGTGGCATATTTTTCAACGAGGATTCGAGAAGTTGCATTTAACAATGGGGACAGTTTAATTGGCGTCTTTACAGCATAGACACGATCAAATTTCCGAACAGGCGCTCCGGCTGTTTTTTTAGTCGTAGTCTTTTTTCGAGACTGTTTTGTTTTTTCAGTCTTGTCTTTAACCTCATTAGAAGCATGAACAGGTGTTTCGGACTTATCAGGAAGGTATCCTCTTTTTTCTTGAATTTTTGCCTGTCTTTTTTTGGCATCTGCGTCTTTTCTCATTTTTTCGAGGCCTTTGTTACTGCCAAATATTCCTAGGTCTTTAATATCTGCCATCTACAATCACTCTCCAAACCATGATTCATGCTCTTCAAGTTCGTCATAAATATTAATAAATAGCTCATGCGCCCGTTTGTCCCAGTGCTTCAAATCCCCTTTGAGTGTTCGTTCGGTGGTAATACCAGAGCCATCATATCGTTTTAAACGGGCATTTTTCAAAACGACATTTTTGATTAGGTGCTCACCGTAAATGCCTTGCGCTTGTTCATACATTTCTTTGTCTACGGCATCACTTGATTCCAACATAAACGGAATGACGCCAGCGACATATAATGAAGTATCAAATTGTTTAGTGAAAAAATCCATGTATTCTAAGTACTGTAGTGCATTTCGCATTGATTTAACTTGTGTTTGTAAAACCACAATCGCCCAGTCCGCAATATACATAGCAGACTTGCTATAGACAGAAATAGATGGTGGAACATCCAAATAAATCATATCAAATTGGTCAAATAATGGCTCCAATCGGTCTCTCAAATGTTGAAACATATCTAGAGATTCCTCGAATTTGTCTTTACTCCAATCATCGTATAATTCAAAAGACATATCAGCCGGTAAGATGTACAGATTATTGACTACCTTATAGATTGCATCTTCTGGATTTGTATAAGAGCCATCTGTATCCATAACCACATCGGCGATTGTTTTATCAAAGACGATTGGTTCACCGTTTCCCCCACCCTCTTCTTCAGGAAAGTTCATATGCGTTAAACTCATGACATCGGAAGTATTCCCTTGCATGTCTAAGTCAATAATAAGGGTTCGCTTTCCCTTTACCGTTGCCGCTTCAAACCCAAGCATCTGTGCACACGTGCTTTTGCCAACGCCACCTTTAAAATTTCCAATGACATACTTCTTAGCTGCCATAAAAAAACCACTCCCTGCTCTTGTTAATTGGTATAACAATAATAACATACTACTATAATTAAAGCTACTTATTTACTACCTTAATTATTGTATATTAAGGTAGTAAATAAAAAAGGTAGTAATTAATTGCCATAAAACAGCAATTAAGGTAGTAACTAATAGGGTATTAAGGTAGTAACTAATAAACAAAAATAATTAATTACTACCATAAAAAAGGTAGTAACTAATAGGGTATTAAGGTAGTAACTAATTGCCGATTTAAATTAGTTACTACCTTAATAAAAAAGTTCAAATTACT
>DXDB01000112.1 GCA_019115705.1 Candidatus Tetragenococcus pullicola
TAAATGATTTTTCTAAAGTGAATGCTGTCTATGCAGAACACTTTGAACAACCATATCCGGCTAGAAGCGCGTTTGCCGTCAAAGATTTACCTGCTTCAGCCCTTGTAGAAATAGAAGTAATCGCTTGTTTAAAGCGATAACAAATGATGACAAAAAAATACAAATAACAACATATTAAAACAAGGTTCCTAAGCGTTAACATAGGGAACTTATTTAAGGAACATGAGAAAAAAACGCATTGGAAGAAGGGTTGATAGTTCAAACAAAACAAGTACTTAAAAACATTGGTGCAGTTTTAGCAGATGAAAAACTAACGTTGGATGATTTTGCGAAAGTAAACCTTATTCAGCAAGAAGCGCCTTTGCGGGTAAAGACATTCCTGCAGGTGGACTTGTGGAGATTAAAGTCACTAGGAAATAATTTTTCTGGATATTTTCTACTCATCGATTATGAAGTTAACACAAGAGTAAATACTACTCCAAATCACAGCTTTGATACGAGAAAAATTTTTGGTGGAAAACATGTGGATTAAATTAGAAGTGAAGACTTTTTGATTGTTAAATAGATTTTACTTTGAAATTGGTTTTTAGTGTCAAATAAAAAAAGAATGAATTATCCAATAATTTCAGCTAAAAAAGAAAATAAAGTTTTATCGGTATCATTTATACGAAAAGTCTCAAAATTCTCACCTTTTATCCCATTGATATTTGATGTTTTAATAGAATAGAGCAACGTTCAAAACAATTATCATTATTGTGAATGAAGCGACTGGATAATTTTTAAAATTCATTTATGCTTCTAAATTTTTATACACTTATTTTAAACCATTAAGTAAAAATGGGTATTAAAAGAGCATGTACGACTATATTTAACAATTTCAAAATTTTGTTGCCGTAAAAGCGGTAAATTCAAAAATTACATATTTATTGACAAAAAATATAAAGAAATATATAATTTTTATTGAGATAGGAATCTTAGTATTTATTCTCTTAAAGTTTTGCCTAAGAGTATTTGCTAAGATATATCTTAAGATTATATTTTTTGAGAATGGAGGTGTGTTATTATGCAGATTAACGTAGTTAAAGAGCAAAAAGAACAGGTAGCAAAACCATTTGGTGGAAGCCAAAATGGAAACGAACAGAAAAAGAAATAATACAGTAACTGTGCCATAAATCAATAGGCATTGGACAAGACGTACTCTCTTGCCCAATGCCTATTGATTTATGGTTAGTTGAAATTTAAAATAGATGTAACTATTAGTTGTGGAGGAGCAAAGATTATGAGATATGATCCATACGACATACCATTAATTAATGAATTATACAGTTATCAAAACGATAACGATAGGGTGATTTCTTCTTTTTTTTCAGGAGAAATCAAGGTGTTTTATTGTGAACCTACTCTTCTTGAAGAGGTATTATTATATGTTGATGGAAATAATACCTTTGAAGAAATTGAAAATATATTTAAAAATAGATATTCAATTGAAGAAGTAAGTAATTTTCTACTAACTATTTTGAATGAAGGAATTATAAAGATAACTCAAAATAATTTTACAACAAAAAAAGTACCAAGAATGCTAGTGATAGGAGATGGTGCTTTTAGTAATGAATTTTATAAAATTAAAGAATCTTTTCGTACAACTACTCTTAAATTTCTTGAAGATACTTTTATTTATGATTTTGATGTTGCTATATTTGCTCCATCCGATTGTACATATACAGATTTATTGAGTGTAAATAAAAAACTATATAATTATAATAAGCCTTTTGTCCAAGTTAATTTTAATGGAATTGATATTATGGCAGGACCGCTAGTTATACCAAAAAAAAGTGTCTGCTTAGAATGCATTATAAGCTCTAAACTCAAAAATATAAACACTCATATTCCTTGCGATGAAAAGATAGAGATTAATGATTTAAAAAAACTTAAATATTCATATAACATTTCTAGTGCTTTATTTGAATTTCATGAAAGCGTTATACCTCACTTGGCTAATAAAGTATATGATGAAATAACAATGTATTTTAACGGATTTTCGTCAGAACTTATAAACTGCCAATACTTCTTTAAAACATCAACTTTGTGTGTAGACAAAGTTGAAAAGTTGCCTACCACTTACTGCGATTTTTGCAAAGGCATTAATAAAAATTACATTAAAATTGATACGGAGACCAATTTAAAACAAATTTTAAGCACAAACTCTCCCAACTTATCATACGATACCATCAAATACCAAACTGGCGGCATTCGTTCGAAAAGCGAAAGTGAAACAAAGGAAATACTAGACACAGACCTTAAAAAATTAGGATCTAAAATTAGAATTGAGTTTGATGATGGTAATCCTTTTAGAGATATTGCACCTTCTTTTAGCGCATATTTTGATGAAATGAGTACATGCGATTTACCATATATTCTAAAATCTGATAGGGGGGCCGGCAAAGGTCTTACAAAATCTCAAGCTTATTTTTCTGCAGGTTTTGAGATGATAGAGCATATTAGTAGACAATACACAGGTGACATTCCAATCATTGCCGCTAGATACAGAGATATAAAGAAATTTGCTATAGATATGCCACACTTAGCTAGAACGATAATGAACACAAATACTGCTTACGATAAGTTTGATGAAAATATTGAAACTGATTGGGTTGTTGCAACTTCCCTATCTGGTACAGGTAAAAAATTAGTACCGGCTTTTTTAGTGTTTATGTTTGACGTTGAACTTAAGGGTACATTGTTCGGAACAGCATCAACTGGAGTTGCGTCAGGTGCAACATTAGAGGATGCTATATTACATGGGCTTTTTGAGGTCATTGAGCATGACGCTTGGATTATAGGTCAAGCCAACCCGTATACATTGCCTATAGTTGACTATACAAGTTCGAGCAGTGAAAAAGTTAAAGAAATTGTAGCAAAGGTTAAGTCAATGGGATATGATATCATAACACGAGACTATACGAATGATTTGACAATACCTGTATTTAGAACGTATATAACAAATAGAGAGGATTTTTCGCAATATTCTTATAATGGTTTCGGATGTCATGTATCATCAGAAATAGCGCTTGAACGTTCTATTACAGAAGCTGCACAATTTTGCGATTCTCTTTTTGGCGGTAGTGAATCTAGCTCAATAACTAGAAATGTTTTATCTTCAAGTCTAGTTAATCTTTATAATCAACACTTTGTTGTAAACAAGGATGTGCTAGGAAAAACAGATGGAAAAACATTAATAGGAAAATCAGTTTTTGAATTTAACAGCTCCTATGATCTTATTCAAAAAATAACGAGGCTGATTAAGGAAAAAATTGGTGGAGATGTCTATTATGTTGAGTTAACCAAGCCGGGTATGAATGTTAAAGTTGTGAGAACCATAGTAACTGGCGATATCCAAAGAATGAATCATCCGATAATCTCAGCTAGCCCAAGATTGTTTGAATTTGGTGTTAGATGTGGTTATAGTGATAAAAAGACGACATATGAAGAATTATTTATGGGGAACTATCAGCATTAGTATCAATATTTAGTAAAAAAATTATAGAGCGGGGCATAATTTAATGTTAGAAGCAAGAAAATACAAATGGATTGATGTACTGCGTATTCCTTATGAAATTTCTCCATTATTAATAGTGGCTTATGTTTTTTTGGAACTCATACAGGCTATAATATCGACGTTTGTGGTTGTTTACGCAACATCATTTTTTGTAGATACTGCTTTTGCGGTATTTGCAGATAAGTTATTAGTAAGTACCATATATGCTCCACTTGGAGTCCTTCTAGGTGTTGTTGCCATAAGTAACATAATTGATAATTTTTTTGGGGTATTGCAGTCAAGACTAAAAATTGTCATGGAACTTAAGCTTGAACCTGCTATCTTAGACACACAGGCAAGTCTGAAATATAAATATATTGAAGATTCTAATACTAGGGAACTAGTAGAGCGTTTATCTGAAGGTATTGTGGTGAACCTACTAAGTGGTGTACGTGCCTGTGCTGTAATTGCTCGTAGTATTGTTTCTATAGCTGCAATTTTGACTTTAATTTTGGCACAGGTTTGGTGGGCAGCCATATTAATTGCCATTTTAAGCGTACCTTTGTTTTGGATGTCACTGAAAGCTGGTGGTGAAAATTACGATGCTTGGATGGAAGCTTGGCCTTATGAACATCGTTTTAGCTATTATAGCGATGATATATTGACTAGTCGTGAAGCTACACAGGAGCGTACTCTTTTTGGGTATGCCGACTATATTGTAAATCTTCATAGCAATCACTTTGAAATAGCTAGAAAAATACAAGAAAAAGTAGGCATTAGAACAAAAATAGCTATAGAGGCTACCGGTATTTTTATGTCAGTAATTGCTTTACTCATATCATTTACTCTTATAAAGCCTGTTATAGCTGGAACTTTAAGCCCAGGTATGTTCATGGGAGTTGTTTCCGCTGTTTTTTCAATGGCTACAACCATTGGAGGGACCTTACAAGAGTCAGCAAAAGACCTTTCATATGCTAAAAGGTGCATGGATGATTTGACGGTATTCATGGCTCTAGATTTACAGGATGGTGCAACTGATTTACCTGATAAAATACCACCTGTTTTTGAAAGTCTATCATTTAAAAATGTGTGGTTTAAATATCCAAACGCAGAACACTACACCTTGCGCAATGTATCTTTTGATATTCAGGGCAATAAGCATTATGCTTTTGTTGGTGCAAATGGGTCGGGGAAAACTACCATTATTAAGCTTCTAACGGGGCTATATGATATGTATGACGGAGAGATTTTAATTAATGGAAAAGAACTTCGTACATACGCGACATCTACTTTAAAGGCAATATTTTCAGTTGTGTATCAAGATTTTGCTCGATATGAGGTTTCACTTAAGGACAACATTGCACTTGGTAATGCTTCAAAGGATGTAAGTGTGGAAGAGATTCATAAGGTTACTGATAAGGTTGCCTTGACTGACACAATTGCAAATTTGAAAGATGGATTATATACACCTCTCGGAAAAATTGACAAAGATGGTTTAGAACTATCAGGTGGACAGTGGCAAAAAGTAGCGATTGCGCGTTCCTTAATAAGCCCGGCACCTATCAAGATTTTAGATGAGCCAACAGCTGCCTTGGATCCAATTGCAGAAAGTAGAATTTATCAAGAATTTGAAGAGCTTATGAAAAGGAAAACTACAATCTTTATCAGTCATCGTTTAGGTTCTACCAAGTTGGCCAATGAAATTTTAGTAATAGATGGTGGAGAAATCATAGAAAAAGGAACACACAATGAATTAATTAAAATGAGTGGCACATATGCTAATATGTTCGAATCGCAGAGGAGGTGGTATGAATGATGAAGAAAAAAACCAAGTATGGAATTGTATACGTTGTGTTTCGATCTATTTTACAGTATATCAAGACATCCAAAGGTTGGGCTGTTTCAGAACATTGTGTTGCAGTACTCAGCTCTCTTTCGTGGATAGTAGGTATTTTTTTCACACAAAAGTTATTTGATTTAATCACTGAGGCGAGTAGAGGGAATGCTAGTTATTCACAGGTTGGGGTTGCACTAGGCACAATGGCAGCTATAACGATAGGTCAACAGGTACTTAGGGGCATTGATAAGTACTTGCAAAGTTATGTATCATATAAAAATGTTGGTAAGTTTATGTCAGAACTTATGCTAAAGCTTAGTCGTGTATCAGCAGAACATTTTGAAGATCCCAACTTTTTGGATAACATAGATAAAACGAAAAGGTGTATAGAATATGAGGCGTTAGGAAGTTTTTCTAGCAATTGCTTACGTCTGTTCACATATTATGGTGTTTTTTTTGCATCTGTATCCATTTATTTTTTTGAATTATCGCCTCTACTCCCTTTAATAATTTTTCTGTCATTTGTACCAGCGATTTTGGGTCAGTTATTTCAGATGAAGGTGTTTATAGGGTTAGAAAATGAAAGTGCGCCTCTTCGTCGTCAGTATAGCTACTACAAAAAAGCTATATCAAGCCAACAGACTTTTAAAGAAACTCGTATACTAGGGGCTTTTGATTTTTTTAGGAACTTCTTCAGTAACACATTGTTACTATTGTCAAAAAAGACGTGGAAAGTAGAACGAAAAGCTGCTTTTATCCGATTAATTCTTAGTTTGGTGTCATTTATTGGATTCGGAGTATCAACTATAATGCTTTTTAATTCTGCGATGTCTGGAGAGATTAGTATTGGTACCTTTGTAGCTATTTTTGGAGTACTTTCACAAATTTTTTCCATGGCTGAGGAACTAGTATCAATACAGGTTAGTCAAGGTAGTGAAACGATAGGTAAAATTGAAATATACTACAGATTGATGGATATGGAAGAAATGGATGGAAAAAAGGCTGTTGTTGATTTTTCAAAAGGAATTGTAGCAAAAGATGTCAATTTTACTTATCCTGGAACAAGTGAAATTGCAGTTCAGAGTGCAACGATTACTATCGCAGAGGGTGAAACAATTGCAATTGTGGGCGAGAATGGTGCTGGCAAATCCACTTTGGTACGCCTTCTTATTGGACTTTACCGTCCCGATAATGGTTTAGTAGAAATAGGTGGACAAAATAGTAGTAATACACACCCCGGTTCAATTTTTAGAGATATTTCGGCCGTTTTTCAAGATTTTTTGTGTTACAAGATGACATTAGCAGAGAATATAGCTATCAGTAATACGAAGGAAATTCGTAATCATGATAGCATACAGAGAGTTCTTCAAGATTGTGAATTTTATGAAGACTCTGTCACACTTGATACAATGCTTTCAACGGAGTTTGGTGGTATTGATCTTTCTGGAGGACAATGGCAACGAATAGCAATAGCTCGCGGGCTTTATAGAACAAATAGTATCATTGTACTTGACGAGCCAACCGCTGCTGTGGATCCAATTGAGGAAGAACGAGTTTATAACCAATTTAAGCGTTTATCCAAAGATAAATGTTCTATCCTTGTAACACACCGTCTTGCTTCGGCCAAGTTTGCTAATCGAATTGTAGTAATGGACAAGGGGAAGATTGTTGATATCGGGTGTCATGACGAATTGGTTGAGCGTAAGAGCAAATATGCAACAATGTGGGAAGCACAGTCTGCTTGGTATGTGAATA
>DXDB01000113.1 GCA_019115705.1 Candidatus Tetragenococcus pullicola
TATATGTACTTTTAATAAAGAGGAAAAACTTTCTTCAGATAAAATATGTTGTGCTTTTTCTAACCAGCTTAAGGACGTTACCGTTATCGAAATATCATATTTAATGGCTAGCAAAACATCTTGTACCGAAATCACACTAAGGACTAATATCGGTTGCATCAATCCATGTTGTCTTAGTTCAATGCCTTCATCCAAAGTCGCTACACAAAAACCGCTTGCCCCACTTTCAGCTGCAGCAATTGCTACGGGTACAAGTCCATGTCCATAACCATTTGCTTTAACGACAGCAAAGACTTCTTTTTTAGACCAATTGATTTCTTGTTTAATATTTTGACGAATCGCTTCTAGGTCAATAATCGCCTTCGTTGGGCGATGATAACTTACTGCCACAGCAAAACCTTCTTCCTATCTTTCCAAAATGATTTGTGCAAATGCCATAGTGTCCGTGTGTGTAATGCTCACAAAAACTTTTCCTTCTTTTAAAGGAGAACAAGTAACAACAGGTGCACCTGCCCCATTGTTTAAAACTTCAATTTCTTGAAAGGAAACTTTTCCAATTCCTGTTCCCCAAGCTTTAGAAAAAGCTTCTTTACAGGCATAACGACCACCTAAAAACTCAATCTGGCGTTTCAAAGAGAGATTATCGAATACAATTTTTTCATTAGCAGTAAGAATTCGTGCCACTAATTTAGGCTTTTCTAGAATGATTTTATGAATTCGTTCCAAATCAACTGCATCGATCCCAATTCCTTGAATCATGGCCTTCCTCTTTTCTACACTAAGATAGTCCTATTCTATCAAATATCAGTAAAATTACCACTTATTTTCAAAAAAAATTGATTTTTCTGATAAAAACCGAAGTGGAAAGTAACGAAGCTTTTTTATTAACCTTACACTCTTTTCCTCTATGTTTATTTCTTTGTTCATACAACGAGCTTTTGTACTCTCTCAAAGTCGTGTGCGGTAAAAAAGAGAATCTCTTCCCTTATCATCGGTTGTCTTTCCCAAACTCTATATGACTTGTCGACATTCCTTTATTCAGTAACTACTTTTTAGTATTCTTTTCTATTTTGGACAACCAAAAACGATGCGTAAAAAACGTATTAGCAAAACATTAGCTATAAAAGTGAAACCCAGAGAAAATTTTTTAATAAAAAAGCCTGAAAAAGTAGAGACTTTTTCAGGCGATCAACGTTTCTATTGTTCTTTTTTATTATGAATCACAAAATCATGTTTTTTATCATTGGAGCGACGTTTAGTTTTGTATTGTCCATCTTTATTATAAGAGCCTTTTCCTTTAGAGAAATTGCCATCTTTTTTATTGCGGCGACGATCATCACGTCCGCGGTAATTGTTGTCTCGTCGATTACGAGAGTTATTCCGATGGTTCTTACCTTTATTATTGAAGCTCTTTCCTCGTGGCAATGGACGTTCTGGCGTTATTTTTACTGGTACCAAATCAGCAGGATCTTTCGCGATTGTTTTTAATAAGAGTGCTGCAATATCTTGAGCTGAATAGTGTTCAACTAACTCATCAGCGCCTTGAAGGTATTTTTCTAAGCCATTTTCCGCCATTTTTTCGTCAATCATATCCATTGCTGCTCCGAGTTGACCTTTGAATGCTTCTTTTTCGGTTGGTGGACGTAAAGGTGTCATACGTTTTTTGGTTAGATCTTCAATCACACGTAGGTAGTTCATTTCGTTTGGTGTAACAAAAGTAACAGACATACCGCCTTTTCCAGCCCGACCAGTACGACCAATACGATGAACATAGCTTTCTGGGTCTTGCGGAATATCATAGTTATACACGTGAGTCACTCCAGAAATATCCAATCCACGAGCAGCGACATCTGTTGCTACCAAGATATCTAAGTCTCCCTTTTTAAAGGAACGTAAAACACTTAACCGTTTTTGTTGTGAAAGATCGCCGTGGATTCCTTCTGCTTTGTAACCACGAGCTTCTAGTCCACGAGATAGTTCATCGACCCGACGTTTCGTTCGACCAAATACAATCGCTAATTCAGGGCTTTGAACATCGAATAACCGTGTCATCACATCAAATTTTTCATAATCTTTCGTTCGAACATAATACTGATCGATTAGTTCTGCTGTCATCCCTTTGGCTTTAATTTTTACTTGCTCGGGATCCTTCATAAACTTGACGCCAATGTTCTTGATGGCAGTTGGCATCGTTGCTGAAAAGAGTAAGGTTTGTCTTTGATCAGGCACTTTTGAAATAATGGCTTCGATATCTTCTAAAAAGCCCATGTTTAACATTTCGTCTGCTTCATCTAAGACTAAGGCTTCCACGGTGTTTAATTTCAAAGTATGACGATTGATATGATCTAACATACGACCAGGTGTTCCAACAACAATCTGTGGATTTCCCTTTAATTGACGAATTTGTCGACCAATATCAGCCCCACCATAAACAGCTGCGACCTTTATTTTTTTGTCTCTTCCTAATCGAAAAATTTCTTCTTGGTTTTGGATGGCTAGTTCACGTGTAGGGGCAATGACCAATCCTTGAATACCTTTTTTATTCACATCGATTTTTTCTAACATGGGCAATCCAAATGCAGCCGTTTTTCCGGTTCCTGTTTGTGCCTGTCCAATCACGTCTTTTCCTGATAATGCTAGCGGAATTGTTGCTTCTTGAATCGGCGTTGCTTCTTCAAAGCCTGACCGTTCTACTGAAGCTAATAGTTCTTTTGATAATTTAAATTCTTTAAATTTCAAGTAAATCCTCCTTGGT
>DXDB01000010.1 GCA_019115705.1 Candidatus Tetragenococcus pullicola
ACCGATGCAATTGATGCGGATCGTTTCGGTGTGATGGTAGGATCAGGAATTGGCGGTTTACCAACCATCGAATCACAAGTGATCCGAATGCATGATAAAGGGCCACAACGAGTATCACCAATGTTTGTGCCACTCTCAATTGTTAACATGGTGGCTGGAAATATTGCCATGCGTGTTGGAGCCAAAGGAATTTGTACTACGACAGTTACCGCTTGTGCTTCAGGAACCAATTCAATCGGTGAAGCCTTCCGCCAAATCAAACATGGCTATGCAGATGTCATGCTAGGTGGAGGCTCTGAATCCACAATTTGTGAAATAGGAATCGCTGGATTTGCTAATTTAACGGCACTAACTACTGAAGCAGATCCTCAAAAAGCATCTGTTCCTTTTGACAGCAATCGTAGCGGTTTTGTTATGGGCGAAGGTGCTGGGATTTTATTAATGGAATCTCTTGATCACGCCTTAGCTCGTGGTGCCAATATTCTTGGTGAAGTCGTTGGCTATGGTTCTAACTGTGATGCTTATCATATGACCGCGCCACAATCAGATGGATCTGGTGCCGGAAAAGCCATGCAATTGTCAATGCAAGAAGCTGGAATTGCCCCAGATGATATCGATTATATCAATGCTCATGGTACGAGTACGCCAACCAATGATGGCGCTGAAGCAACCGCCATTCATTATGCTTTCGGCGAGCACGCCAATAAAGTGCCGGTTAGTAGCACTAAATCAATGACAGGTCACTTATTAGGAGCTGCTGGTGGTGTCGAAGCAATTGCGGCTTTACAAGCCATTCAACATCAATTTTTACCACCAAATATTAACCTTACAAATCAAGATCCAGAGATCGATTTAAATATTGTGAAAACAAATGGTCAAAAAGCAGAAGTCACCTACACCATGAGTGATTCGTTAGGTTTTGGTGGACACAATGCTGTGATCGTATTGAAACGTTGGGAGGAATAAGGATGGAACTTAATGAGTTAAAAGAATTACTGACTCAATTTGATCAATCCACATTGACTGAATTTGATCTAAAAGATGGAAGCTATGAATTATATTTTAATAAAAATAATACCCCACGACCCCAAGTGGCACCTGTTGCTTCCCAAAATATGGAAACTCACGCACCACAAACGCAAGTAGGAAGTCAAAGTAATCCAACAACTAATGAGCCTTCAGGTGACAAACAAAGCCAATCGATTGTTTCTGTTGCAGAAGGAAAAGAGATTGTTTCTCCTCTTGTTGGTGTTTGTTACTTACAACCAAGCCCTGATAAAGCGAACTTTAAAGAAGTTGGCGATACCGTGAAAAAAGGGGAAGTTGTTTGTATTGTCGAAGCGATGAAGCTCATGAATGAAATTACCAGTGATGTCGCAGGTGTTGTGACTGAAGTTTTAGTAGAAAATGAACAAGTTGTTGAATTTGGACAACCGCTATTACGAGTGAAAGAAGGAACGGCATGAGTATTTTAACTATTTCTGAAATCAAAAAAATCATCCCACATCGCTATCCGATGTTGTTGATCGATCGTGTAGAAGAATTGGAAGCTGGTAAAAGAATCGTTGCCAAAAAAAATGTTACGATCAATGAACCGTTTTTCCAAGGACATTTTCCGCATGAACCGGTTATGCCTGGTGTTTTGATTGTCGAAGCTATGGCTCAAGCAGGAGCGGTTGCTTTACTTTCCTTGGAACAATTTAAAGGAAAAACAGCTTACTTTGGGGGCATCGATAAAGCAAAGTTTCGTAAAAAAGTAACCCCTGGGGATACACTATTATTAGAAGTCGAGTTACTAAAAGTAAAATCTTCTGCAGGCATTGGCAAAGGAATTGCTCGTGTGGATGGTAAAAAAGTAGCAGAAGCTGAAATGACGTTCATGATTGGATAGGTGAGTTATGTTTTCGAAGATTTTAATTGCAAATCGCGGCGAAATTGCCGTCCGGATTATTCGTGCTTGTCGGGAATTAGGCATTCGCACGGTTGCTGTTTATTCTGAGGCCGACGCTGATGCCTTACATACAGAGCTAGCAGATGAAGCCATCTGCATCGGTCCGGCAAGAGCAAGCGATTCTTATTTGAATGTGCAACAAATTTTAAGTGCCGCCATTGTGACCAAAGCAGAAGCCATTCATCCTGGATTTGGTTTTTTATCGGAAAATAGTCGTTTTGCTTCGATGTGTGAAGAATGCAATATTGTCTTCATTGGACCTAAAAGTGAAACAATTGATGCGATGGGCAATAAAATCAACGCGCGTAAGTTGATGAGAGAAGCCAATGTCCCTGTTATACCAGGTAGTATTGGTGCGGTCGAAGATGTCGATGAAGCTTTGAAAATTGCCGATGAGATTGGCTATCCCGTGATGTTAAAAGCAGCCGCAGGTGGTGGTGGGAAAGGCATTCGTAAAGTGCAAACAAAAGATGAATTGCCTCATCATTTTTCTTCGGCGCAACGGGAAGCTCAAGCGGCTTTTGGCGATGGTTCGATGTATATTGAAAAAATTATTTACCCAGCTCTACATATCGAGGTTCAAATTTTAGGGGATAATATGGGACATATCATTCATCTGGGCGAACGTGATTGTTCCTTACAACGCAATAATCAAAAAGTAATGGAAGAATCTCCTTCCGTCGTGATTTCTGACGAAAAACGTCAAGAACTAGGCATGATTGGTGTCAGAGCAGGCGAGGCTGTGGGTTATCGAAATGCTGGAACCATCGAATTTCTCATGGACGAAGCCGGTGATTTTTACTTTATGGAAATGAATACGCGAATTCAAGTCGAACATCCAATTACTGAAATGGTCACAGGTGTAGATATTGTTGAAAAACAACTACAAATTGCTAGTGGTGAAGTGCTTGATTTAAAACAAGAGGACATCACTTTTTCTGGTCACGCAATTGAATGTCGAATCAATGCCGAAAACCCAGCACTCAATTTCGCCCCATCACCAGGAAAAATTGAGAACTTATTACTTCCCGCTGGCGGAATGGGAATTCGAGTGGAAAGTGCCATGTATTCTGGCTATACGATTCCACCGTATTATGATTCAATGATCGCTAAAGTCATTGTTTACGGAAAAAATCGCTTCGAAGCATTAATGAAAATGCAACGAGCCTTAAGTGAAATCGTGACGGATGGTATCCAAACCAATGTCGAATTCCAGCTTGATTTAATCAGCCATCCCAAAGTAATTGCTGGTGATTATAATACCGCCTTTTTACAAGAAGAATTTTTACCAAATTGGCAACCTGAAGATTAGGAGGGGAAAACATGGCTTTATTCAAAAAGAAAAAAGATTATATCCGCATCAATCCTAATCGCAGCAACACGCCGATGAATGAACCTTCTGTACCTGATAATATGTGGGCCAAATGCCCAAGTTGTAAACATACGATTTATACAAAAGAAATAGGTCACGAGCATGTTTGTCCCAATTGTGGCTATAATTTTCGTATCAGTGCTTGGAGACGGCTTTCTTTGATTGTGGATGAAAAAAGCTTTGAAGAATGGGACACCGACGTTCAGACGTCCGATCCCTTAGATTTTCCAGAGTATCAAGAAAAAATTGATAAAATGCGTGAAAAAACAAAACTCCATGAAGCTGTATTGACAGGAAGAGCAACCGTCAAAAACCAAGCGATTGCGATTGGAATTATGGATTCTCATTTTATTATGGGAAGCATGGGAACGGTCGTAGGAGAGAAAATTACCCGGCTTTTTGAAAAGGCCATAAAAGAAAAATTACCCGTGGTTTTATTTACAGCCTCTGGGGGCGCTCGCATGCAAGAAGGCATTCTTTCGCTGATGCAAATGGCCAAGATTTCAGCTGCTGTGAAACGTCATAGTGAAGCAGGTCTATTTTATTTGACTGTTTTGACAGATCCAACCACAGGAGGCGTCACTGCTAGTTTCGCCATGGAAGGTGATGTCATTTTGGCTGAACCACAAGCTCTTGTCGGATTTGCCGGACGGCGCGTGATTGAACAAACGATTAAACAGGAATTACCTGACGATTTTCAAAAAGCAGAATTCTTATTAGAACATGGCTTTGTCGATCAAATCGTCACTAGAACGGATTTAAGAGAACGAATTTATGAATTAGTTAAATTACACACCATGAAAGGATGGAAAGATCATGACTAGACCAGCACATGAAATCGTCAAACTTGCTCGCGATAAAGATCGCTTAACAGCACTTGATTTCATTGAAACTATTTTTGATAACTACCAGGAATTTCATGGGGATCGTTTGTTTTCAGATGATGAAGCCGTTGTTGGCGGCATCGCACTTTTGGAAAATAAACCTGTTACTGTTGTCGGCATTCAAAAAGGGCACAATCTTCCTGAAAATATCAAAAGAAATTTTGGAGCCCCTCATCCAGAAGGTTACCGAAAAGCACTTCGTCTGATGAAACAAGCAGAAAAATTCGGACGTCCCGTGATTACCTTTATTAATACTGCCGGTGCTTATTGTGGAGTTGGAGCCGAAGAACGTGGGGAAGGAGAAGCTATTGCCCGTAACCTACTCGAAATGTCAGATTTGAAAGTTCCAATTTTGGCAATCATTATTGGCGAAGGTGGTAGTGGCGGTGCTTTGGCTTTAGGCTTGGGCGATGAAGTATGGATGATGGAAAACTCGATTTATGCCGTACTTTCGCCAGAAGGATTTGCCTCGATTTTATGGAAAGATGGTAGTCGCGCCAATGAAGCCGCGGAACTAATGAAAATAACCGCTCCAGAATTAAAAGAGCTTGGTGTCATTGAACGAATCATTCCCGAAACTTTCCGAGATGAATCCCTAACAAATGAAGAAATAATCGCTCGCATGAAAACAGATATCATTTATAAAATAAAAGAGCTCTCACAAAAAGATAGTGACGAATTACTCGAAGCTCGTTACCAACGATTTAGAAAATATTAAAAGAACCCTCGCAAGTTAAATTTGCGAGGGCTTTTTGAACTTGCCGGTACGAGAATGTCAAAAGGGGCCCGGCAACATGTCTTTGCGTGCCGAGCCAAATTTTTTCCAATCTTTCAATTAATCTTTCCAGAAAATCCTTCGCTCCGTTTGCTTAAAGTAGTCAATTTTATCCGCAAACCAGTAGGCAAAGATAACTCCAAAATTAACATAAGAAGCTTTTTTCGATTTTTTTCCCGTTCGAATGAAGTGTTTCTTCAAAATTTTTCTCAAATATTCCTCACTAAGATCTTTTCCAAAAAATAACCGTAATTTTCCGATGGTTAATTCTTCCTGGTGAAAAATAGTATCAAAGTCACAGATAGTTCGAGTATAAGCTTTTTTTTTCGATTCTTGATGCCCACAGTGCAGACAGATGATTTTATGCCTTAACAGACGAGTATGAAAATGATGACACTTCTCACAACAAATCCCTGGTCTCAACCTATTCATTTTCTCGATTTCAAGGGTGCGATTTGTTTTAAAGGAAGGAACAATGTAAGAATGAACGGCATTAAGAAGAAGCGTCGCATTTTTTCGTTTTTTATCCCAAACACCACCGACAAACTTACCTCTCAGCCAACTAGGAATTTCGCTTTCACAAACAATTTCTTCTTCGAGTACTTGATTGACCGAAAGCTGACAGTCCTTGTTAGTAAAAACAAGTGCTGCCTCAACAGTGAAATCCACCCCTTGCTCCTTGATTATTTTTTCTAAAATGGTCTGTGCCCGTTGCAATTGCTGAAGAATATTTTTTTCGAGCTTGTCCTCATTCCTATACCACTTGCCTTCTTTTAAAGCATAAGAACCTTGATAATTTTTAGCATCCAGTAAATAAATAGTCTTTCCGACTAGAAATAACTTATCGATTTGGATGATCGACTGTTGATGTTTTAAGGTAAGATCATCTAAATGGAACGTTTCTTTCGTCGAAAATACCTCAAACAATTGATCCAGATACAGTTCGCCCTGATATTCTTTTTTCAAAATAGCGAGTTGTTGCTGTTCTTCACTACTTAAGGAAAAACGATTTTCTAAGGTTTCTAGCCATTGCTGTTCGTGTGATTTTTTGCGTAACATTGTTTTACCTCCTCACTCATAACATACGCAAAAAATTTTGAGTTCATTTGAAAAAATCTAAAAATTATTTTTCTGAAAATATTCAAAAAAATTGTTTTTTCTAGTTTATTTTTGTTTATTTATGTGTTAATATGCAATCATAAATGAAAAATACGCAAATTTATGCATAAATATCAAAAGGAGTAAATCATATGAAGAAAATTTTAAATACATTAATCGTAGGGGTAGCCTTAATAACTTTAGCAGCTTGTGGTGGAACGAATGAAACGGCGACTTCTGGTACAGCTAGTAAAACTGGCAATCAATTAGAAGCAATTAAAGAAAAAGGGGAAATCGTAGTGGGAACTTCCGCAGACTTTGCTCCTTTTGAATTTCATGCTATGATTGATGGAAAAGATACTGTTGTTGGGGCAGACATTGATATGATGAATGAAATTGGAAAAGAATTAGGGGTTAATGTAAAAGTTACTGATATGGACTTTGATGCTATTTTAGCAGCTCTTGAACAAGGACAAGTCGATGTAGCTGTTGCTGGAATATCTGCCACAGAAGAAAGAAAGCAAAGTTTTGATTTTAGTGAGAATTACTTTGTACCGGAACAAAAAATCCTTGTTAAAAAAGATAGTGTGGCCGAATTAAATTCTGTGGATAGTTTAGATGGTAAAAAAGTGGGTGCTCAAAAAGGATCCATCCAAGAAACAGTAGTAAAAGATCAATTGACAGATTCTCAATTGGTATCTTTGCCTAAAGTTCCTAATTTGATTGTTGAATTGCAACAAGGTTCCATCGATGCCCTTGTTTTAGAAAGTGCTGTGGCGGATTCTTATGCCGCACAAAATGATGATATTGTGGTTGCAGATGTTGAATTAGAAAGTTCGGATGATGATGCTTATGCCATTGTTTTACCAAAAGGAAGTACCGAGTTACAAGAAGTTTTAAACGAACAAATCAAAGCAATGCAAGAAAATGGTCAATTAGATGAATTTTTACAAAAAAATACTGATTTAGCCAATGAAAATGCCAGCAAATAATAGGAGATAGCTCATGGATTACTCATTTTTAACCGTATATTATAATTATTTTATTTCAGGAACATTGGTGACTTTGCTTATTTCATTGATTACCGTAGTATTTGGGACCATCTTAGGTGTTCTTTTAGCATTGATGAAACGATCAGAAATAAAACCGTTCCGTTGGTTTGCTAATATATATATTGAAGTCTTTCGGGGAACACCTATGCTTGTTCAAATCATGATAGGAATGGGCCTTTTGCATAATGTGTTCCATTTGCCCACAACGACGATCGGTGTTTTGGATATCGATTTTTCCAGACTAGTTCCTGGAATTATCGCTTTATCATTGAACTCTGGTGCCTATGTCGCAGAAATCGTTCGTGGTGGTATCAATGCAGTCGATAAAGGCCAATTTGAAGCCAGTGGTTCGTTAGGTTTACGTCCAACTCAAACCATGCGTTATGTAGTTTTACCGCAAGCTATGCGAAATATTATTCCACCATTAGGAAACGAATTTATTACTTTAATCAAGGATTCCTCTTTACTATCAACAATTGGTATTTATGAATTAATGAATAGCGCCCAAATTGTCATCAATTCTTCTTTTATCGCTTTGAAACCACTCTATGTTGCGGCGTCAATCTACCTCATTTTGACATTTTCGACGTCACGATTATTGAAGTTGTGGGAAAACAAGATGAGCAAAGGGTATCAAGGATAGGAGAAATGACATGGAAAATTTAGTAGAAATAAAAAAATTGAATAAAAAATTTGGAAATCATGAAGTATTAAAAGATATATCGACAACCATCAAAAAAGGGGAAGTCGTGGTCATCATTGGTCCTTCTGGTTCAGGTAAAAGTACGTTTTTACGTTGCCTAAATTTATTGGAAGAACCGACTTCTGGAAGTATTTTGTTTGAAGGAAAAGACATAACAGACAAGAAAAATGACCTCTACCAAATGCGCGAAAAAATGGGAATGGTTTTTCAAAGTTTCAATCTATTTCCTAATATGACAGTCTTAGATAATATTATTTTATCACCTACTAAAGTCAAGAAACAAAGCAAAGAAGAAGCTACTGAGATTGCTGAAAAGTTGTTGAAACAAGTTGGTTTATTGGATAAAAAAGAAGCCTATCCACAATCATTATCAGGTGGACAACAACAACGGATCGCCATTGCACGAGCTTTAGCCATGCAACCACAAGTGATGTTGTTTGACGAACCGACTTCAGCTTTGGATCCAGAAATGGTTGGCGAAGTCTTAGCAGTTATGAAACAATTAGCTCAAGAAGGAATGACCATGACTATCGTTACCCATGAAATGGGCTTTGCTAAAGAAGTAGGTGACCGCATCCTGTTTATTGATGAGGGACAAATAAAAGAAGAAGGAACGCCTGAAGAGGTCTTTGATCATCCCAAAGACCCACGTACCATTGATTTTCTTTCAAAAGTATTATAAAGAGCCCAAGTATGGGTTCTTTTTTTGTCTAAAAAAAAGGGACAACTAAGACAAGTGTTCATAAGATTTAAAAAGTAAGGAACCAATGACAAAACGACATCTACTAATAAAGAATCATTTTAAAGAATTTAGTAGGAATGGTTTCATGTTATAATGAATACCTAGAAAATAACGATGAGTGATTTAGAAAGGAAAACTATGCGAAATATAAAACTGCTGATTGAATATGATGGTACTCGTTACCGAGGCTGGCAAAGACTAGGGGATTCAGATAAAACTATTCAAGGAAAGATTGAACATGTTGTCTCCGAGATGGCAAAAACACCCATTGAAATCGTAGGTTCGGGACGAACGGATGCTGGAGCACATGCTAAAGGCCAGGTAGCAAATTTCAAAACGTCTTCTGATATGGAATTACTGGCAATGCAGGACTATTTAAATACTT
This sequence comes from Candidatus Tetragenococcus pullicola, assembly GCA_019115705.1. GTDB lineage: Bacteria > Bacillota > Bacilli > Lactobacillales > Enterococcaceae > Tetragenococcus > Tetragenococcus pullicola. The sequence continues at coordinate 8,963 of DXDB01000010.1, forward strand.
ATTTACCACGTGATATCATTGTAAAAGATGTAAAGGAAGTCCCAGAGAGATTTCATGCACGGTATAACGCAACAGGTAAAAAATATAGTTACTATCTTTGGAATTCGCCCGTTCCTTCTGCTTTTTACCGCCACTATAGTTACTATGTAGCTGAAGAATTAAACTTGGATAGGATGAATGAGGCTTGCCAAAAACTAATGGGAACCCATGATTTTATTGGTTTTTCCGCTCTTAAAAAATCTAAGAAATCAACGGTGCGGACAATTGAGAACATCAACATACAAAAAGAAGGGGACTCTTTACACTTTACCTTTATAGGAGACGGATTTTTGTATAAAATGATTCGTATCATAATGGGTAGCCTTTTGGAGATTGGTTTAGGAGAAAAAGAACCGAACTACATCGATGAAATTTTTCAAAGTAATCGGCGCAGTGATGCTGGAATGACCGTCCCTGCCCAAGGTTTATTTCTTGAAGAAGTTTATTATGGAAAAAAATAAAACGAATTCACAAATATTTTTGTAAATTTTACAATCGTGCTATACTATTTTTAACAAAGAAAAAGGACGTGAGAGTGTGTCTGCAATAAAATTATTAGCAATTGGGAATAGTTTTTCTGAAGATGCGACCTATTATCTTCATGATATTTGCCAAGCCGCAGGACTAGAATCAAAGATCGTCAACCTGTATATCCCTGGTTGTCCCTTAGAAAAGCATTGGGGAAATATTGTAGAAGATAAGGCAGCCTATCGCTATGAATTAAACGGTTTTTATGAGTTAGAGGAAAATAAAAATGAATTGGTATCCATCCAAAGTGTATTGGATGAAGAAAAATGGGACCATATTCTGACCCATCAAGCTAGTCATGATAGTGGTATTTTGACGACCTATGAACCCTTTGCCCAAAACATTTACCGCTATTTGAAAGATGAACAGCCCCAAGCAAAACTTTGGCTGAATCAAACATGGGCATATGAAATTGATAGTGACCATGAAGCTTTTTCCCGCTATCACAAGGATCAAGCATTTATGTATCAAGAGTTGACAAAATGTTATGAACAAACAGCTTCAGAAGTTAATGTTCCTCTCATTCAAACGGGAGATTTGATTCAAAAACTCCGACAAACGCCTTTATTTGACTATGCAAATGGGGGAGAATCATTAAATCGAGATGGCTACCACTTGTCCTTTATCTATGGAAGGTATGCCGCAAGCTTATTGTGGGCACAAACCATCTTTGGTATTCAAGCAAAAACGGTTGATTATCTTCCTAAGAGTCGCTTTGAACCAAATGCTAGTGTTGATGAAGAAAAAATAGCCCTCATTAAAGAAATCGTTTCTCAAATGAATTAAAAAAAGACCGGAGTGATCATTACTCCGGTTTTTTGATACTGTTTAATAGCTACTTGAATTAAAAATAAAAATCGGTGTCAAGTTGTTCTTGTGACCAGTCATTTGTCAGCGGAAAGATGGCGGGTATATTTTTTTATAGAAAAATTGTTCATTAACTTTTAAAAAGAGAACCGTTTTGAATTTTGTAATAGAAAGCCAATTTCTTCAAATCGTTGCGCCGCTTTTTTTCTCATCATTTTATTCTGGATCACAATGCTAATAGATTTGATAGGGTCATCGTTAAACGGTAATCGACTGATGTATTCCTTAAGCATTAAAAAAGCACTGATTTTCAAAAATAAGAAATCAGTACTTTTTAGTCTAATTTATGAGTTTTCAAACGGATTGGGTGTGATATTGCCTAAAATAACAGCATTTTTTGCGCCCGTGGCAGAAGGAACGTTACTTGGTTTTTTATGCAAGGTTTCATTTCCCATGATAGCAAAGGCAATGGCTTCTTTGGCATCACTGGATTGGCCGAAATCATCTTGGGTTAAGATTTCTACTTCGGGAAGATAGTTTTCTAGCATTGCTTTTAATGTCAGATTATGAGCACCGCCGCCACCAAGGATAACTTGCACGTTTTCTGTCCCAATTTTTGGAAAGACAAAGCGGCGATAGCTTTCGGCAATCGAAAAGGCTGTAAAGTCAGTAACGGTTGTAACAACATCGTAGGGGTCTTCTTGATTATATTGTTTTAATAAGGTATCTGTAAATTCTATCCCGAACAATTCTCTTCCAGTGCTTTTTGGAGGATTAGTTGCTAAATAATCATGGTCGTGCAAGACTTTCTGTAAGCTAGGAATAATTGTTCCTTTCGCAGCTGTTTCTCCAGATTCGTCAAAAGCTTTTCCAAAAAGTTGAGTCATGACTTCATCGATAATCATGTTGCCTGGACCTGTATCAAAGGCGAAAATATCGTTAAGATTTCCATTTTTAGGCAAAACCGTCACATTTCCGATGCCGCCAATATTTTGCAATAAGCGTGCGTTTTCCTTTGATTGGTACAAGATAGACTCGCTATAAGGGACCAATGGCGCACCTTCACCACCAGCGGCCATATCCATCATCCGAAAATCAGAAACAACGACAGTTTTAAGTCCATAGGCAATAACGGA
>DXDB01000114.1 GCA_019115705.1 Candidatus Tetragenococcus pullicola
AAAAAAACTTGTCTTGACCCATCTACCACAGCATGGTGATTTGCATAAATTAAAAGGGCAAGCGGCAAGAGCGGCTGGAAAGGAAACTATCGTCGAATTAGCAGCAGTAGGAAAAGTATTTGAAATTTAGAGGGGAACGTTAGAAAAACTGAAAATAAAATGTTAACGGTGCCCAATTAGGAGGAGAAACCAATGATTTTTGTACCAAACACTTGTCATGATCCGCGTGTCAATTTAGCAATTGAGAACTACTTATTAGATGAAATGAAAACGGATGAGCCAATTTTACTATTTTATATTAACGAACCATCCATCATTATTGGAAGAAACCAAAATACGATTGAAGAAATTAATCAAAAATACGTGGATGAACACGGCATTCATGTTGTTCGTCGCTTAAGTGGTGGCGGTGCTGTCTATCATGATTTGGGAAATTTGAACTATAGTTTTATTACTCCTGATGATGGGAATTCATTTAGAAACTTTGCTAAATTTACAGAACCTGTCATAAAAGCTCTTCACGACCTTGGTGTGCAAGGGGCTGAATTGAAAGGGCGCAATGATTTAGTAATTAACGATATGAAATTTTCAGGCAACGCAATGTATGCCACAAATGGTCGGATGTATGCTCATGGCACGTTAATGTTAGACAGTGATAAAGATGAAGTAGTCAATGCCTTAAAGGTAAGAAAAGATAAAATCGAGTCAAAAGGAATCAAGTCGATCCGTTCTCGTGTCACAAATATCAAACCATTTCTACCAAAAGAAAAACAAGACATTACTACTGAAGAGTTTGCGCAAGAAATTTTGTTGAAAATTTTCCAAGTTGATTCACTTGATAAAGTCAATACCTATGAATTGACAGACGATGATTGGTCAAAAATCAAAGAATATACAGATAAGTATTATGGAAATTGGGATTGGAATTATGGGCATTCTCCTGAGTTTAATTTGGAACGTCATAAACGCTTTCCAATTGGTGGCATTGATGTGCGCTTAGATGTCAAAGAAGGGAAAATCGAAAATGCCAAAATTTATGGTGATTTCTTTGGCCTAGGTGAAATTAAGGATGTCGAAGATGCCTTGATTGGTACGAAGTATGAAAAAGAAGCTTTAACGGCAGTCATTGAAACGATCGATGTTCAAAAATATTTTGGTGCTATTGAAAAACAAGACTTATTAGACTTGATTTACTAGAAGAAAAGAGGTGAGAGCATGGGAGAAATTCAGGCGATTATTTTTGATATGGATGGAGTTTTGATCGATAGTGAACCCATCAATTTAAAAGTAGAAACTGAGAATTTAGATGCATTGGGATTTCCCATTCCTAAAGAAATTAGTCGGACTTTTATTGGTGCTTCAAAAAAGGCGGTACAGGCAAAAATTCAAGGAGTTTATCCTGAAATAGATTTGGAAAAATTACAGACCGAAATGGATAATCGTAAAAAACAGGTGACTATTGAGTATGCAACCATTGTATTTCCAGAACTCGTAGAAAGTCTACAGTATTTAAAAAATAAAGGAATTCCCATGGCAGTAGCCTCTTCTACCTATCATGATAAAGTAAAAGTCATTTTAAAAGAGGCTGATTTAATCCACTATTTTGATGTGATTATTGGTGGTGACTGTGTTGAAAATAGCAAACCTGATCCAGAAATTTTTTTAAAAACCGCAACTGAACTTCATGTTTCGCCTAAAAATTGTTTAGTGGTTGAAGATTCCCATAATGGCGTCAAAGCGGCGAGCCGTGCTGGGATGTATATTGTCGGCAAAAACGACGACCGTTTCGATCAAGACATTTCTTGTGCAGATGAGTTTTTTGATACTTATGATGAATTTCTGAAAAGCATGAAAAATAAATTTGAGTAAGAGAAAAGAGCTGATTGCAGATGGGTAACGCTATAAAAATCGCGGGACGCAAACTTTTGCCTGTTGGGCTTGGTACTTGGCATATGGGCGATGATCCAAAAGAAGAGCAACAGGAAATTAAGGCCTTGCAAGCTGGACTTGATCATGGTGCAACTGTTATTGACACGGCTGAAATGTATGGTGAGGGAAACTCAGAACGTTTGGTAGGAAAAGCTATCCATTCCTATCGACGAGATGATCTTTTTCTCATTTCGAAAGTGTATCCTTGGAATGCTAGCAAAAAGCAATTACCCAAAAGTTTAGCTGCAAGCTTAAAACGTTTGGGTACCGATTATTTGGATCTATATTTGTTGCATTGGACAGGAAATATTGCTTTAGAAGAGACCGTTGCGGCTTTAGAAAATGCCAGACAAAGTGGAAAAATCAGAGCTTGGGGAGTCTCAAATTTTGATGTGTCTGATTTGGAAGAATTGTATAAAATACCTGGCGGAGAAAATTGTCAAGCAAATGAAGTCTTATATAATTTAGGCGAGAGAGGAACAGAATTTGATTTGCAACCTTATATGAAAAAAAGAGAGTTGCCATTGATTGCTTACTCACCATTGAATCAAGGAGATCGGCGCCAGAATTTGGCAAATGCGCCAGAGGTTCAACAAATTGCGAAGAATCATGAGGTGAGTGTCTATCAGTTACTCTTGGCTTGGACGGTTCAAAAAGAGGGAATCTTGGCCATTCCACAGTCAAGCAATGCCAAACATACATTAGAAAATGTAAAAGCTACAGAAATAAAATTAACAAAAGATGAATTAATGGTATTAGATAAAGCTTTTCCAGCACCAACAAGCAAACAATCGTTGTCTATTATCTAAAAGATATTAAATGGAAGTTGAAATAAATAAGGAAACGTCCAAAATCTGATATCAGATTTTGGACGTTTTTAAGTTGAAATTAATAAGCACGAGCAATCCAAACGGTATGTTTGGCAGGTTTTCCACTTATGATATCCGTGGTTTTTTCCATGGGTGCTTCAAAGGGAATATTGCGGGTTGTAAAGCCAGTTTCTTCTTTAATTTTTGCTTCAGTTTCTTCTGTACCATCCCAACCAATGAGAACAAAACCAGTTGGTCGATTTTCATTTTGACAATTTTTAATATGTGCTTTCAAGTCATCCAAGCTATCAATATCAAAATGTTCATTTTCTTTATTACGCGCTCTGGCTTTTTCTAATAAACGAGGAGTCATCGCTTTTAATTGTGTTTCGATATACTCATCTAATGAGCCAAATGGTACTTTTTCTTTTCCTTCAACATCACGAATTTTGACCATTACATGACCATTTTCAATATCTCTTGGGCCACATTCGATGCGAATACAAGCGCCTTTTAATTCCCATTCATTAAATTTGTATCCAGGAGTATTGTCACTGTCGTCTAAACGAACACGATACCCTTTGGATTTGAAGGTAGAAAAGATTTCATCTAGTTTTTCCATGACTGCTGGATTTTTACGCCAAGGCCCCACTGGCATCAAGATAACTTGAGTTGGCGCCACAGTTGGTGGAAAAATCAAACCATTTTGATCTCCGTGAGTCATGATCAATGAACCAATCAAACGTGTCGAAGCGCCCCAAGAAGTTGTGTGTGTAAAGACATGCTCGTTTTCTTTGTTCAAATAAGTAATGTCAAATGCTTCTGCAAAATTTGTCCCCATATAATGAGACGTGCCTGCCTGTACCGCTTTTCCATCTTGCATCATCGCTTCAACAGAATAGGTATCAACAGCGCCAGCAAAGCGTTCTGAAGGTGTTTTTTGTCCTTTATAGACAGGAATAGCTAAGAAATCTTCACAAAGATGTGCATATTCATCAAGTACACTTATCGTGCGTTTTCTAGCGTCTTCTTCATCAGCATGGGCGGTGTGACCTTCTTGCCATAAAAATTCAGATGTTCTTAAAAATGGCAATGTTTTTTTCTCCCAACGAAAAACATTGGCCCATTGATTGATTTGGTAGGGAAGGTCACGATAAGAATGAATCCAATCTGAAAAAGCATTGCCAATCATCGTTTCAGATGTTGGACGCAAGCCTAAAGGTTCTTCTAATTTTTCTCCACCAACTTCTGTTACCCAAGGAATTTCCGGCGCAAAACCTTCCACGTGGTCCGCTTCTTTCATGAAAAAGCTTTGTGGAATCAGCATTGGGAAATAAGCATTTCGAATATCTTGACTTTTTAGATAGGTATTAAATTCTTCTTGAATGTGTTCCCATAATTCATACCCATCTGGTCGAAAAATGATGGATCCTCGAACGGGTGAATAAGCCATCAACTCCGCTTGTTGAACGGTTTGTAAATACCATTGTGTAAAATCATTTGTTTTTTCTGCCATAATGTCCTCCTTAAAAATAAAAAAGCATCTCATCCCTTATAAAAAGGACGAATGCTTGAATTCGCGGTACCACCTTTGTTGATCGTAAGTTACGATCCCACTCAAAAAGGATAAGGGCTTTCCCCCGACAAAATTGTCAACTTCATAGGTAGGTTCACAAAAACAGTGGTTGCCAAAGTTTCAGCCTGCCTTTAGCTCTCTAAAAAACATGTCTTTGTTACTATTCCTAAGCTTATCCTTAGATTACCCACAAATTGAAAAAAATGCAAGAGAAAGATTGAAAAAACTGCGTATTTAAAGAGGAGGACAGAAAGAAGGAGAGTTATGAAAACACCCAAAAAATATGAAAAGATGTTAAATGAAAATTCATTAACGGATGACGTTATTGGACAAGTGATTTTTTCCATTAGCAAACGGGCAAAAAATTACCGTGATAAGGCTCGTGAATACGCGAAATCTCGTTCGGATATTTATTCGAATTTTGAGAAGTATAAAAGTAAAAAAGATGACTGTTACCAAATGAAAGACGCCTTACTAGAATTGTATACTCCTTGTATAATCTATTGCAGTCAATATGCAAAACGGCGTCGCATTTATGATTATCAAAAAGATTATCACGGACAAGTTGAAAGTAGTGTGTACGAAAACTCGTATTGGGATCGCGAAATAGGTATAGAAGTTGACTTCATTGATATTTTGGTTCCAGAAAAAGTGTATTATTTGTATTATGAAATAGGAGATTACTCGTTTCATCGTCCGATTGATGACAAAAAACTCAAAAATTATGAAGAATTACCGATTCAACAACTGGATGATAACTTTGAAGTTGCCGGAAAAGATAGCCATTCCTTACTAAGTTTGCAATTTTGTCGGAAAGTCTATCAACGCTTATGTGTGGAAAAAAAGGCAAAGGGATAGAGGAAAAGTGAATCAGTATGTGCCAAATATGTGCTAAAAGTTTTAATAATTTAGCGTAAACTAAAAAGGCGGAAGTCAGGAAGCCCTGAGTTACCGCTTTTTAAATTTGTACATATATCTTGTAACGTCACAGAAGGGATTCGAACCCATGACCGTTCGCTTAGAAGGCGAATGCTCTATCCAGCTGAGCTACTGTGACCAATTAATGTTTCTAGAATGTTATAAGATACGAACTTTTTTAGAACTCGTTCGAACTACTCAAATACTATAACATAAAACATTTTACTTAGCAATGAGAAATGAGAGGAGAGGAGAATATTTTTCGTTGCATTCATTATCTTTATTATACTACAAGACACCCTAAAATAAGAAGATGGAGTCTACCTTTTACATACGAACGAATTTTCTTATCCTGTGGAGATAAACCTACTTATTTTCTTACTCAATAAATTTCTCTCTAATTCTGAATCATTCTATCCCTATACGAACAAAAATTCTTATTTGATGGCTTGATTAAGAAAAGAATAGGTCTATACCAATAATTTGACATCTAAAACACCTCTTTTTTAAATCTTATTAAGGGAGAAAAAAATCGAGAAAAGGCTGAGTCGATATTTCAAACTGTGAGGGAGTAGGGGCGATGAATCAAACCCCCATACTACTACAACAATCAAATACTTCTCTCAGTGTCAAGTCTTCATATATCTCCATCTTAGTTATCTTCTTGACCTTATTCATCTGACAATACCGCTTAATATCTTTCATTTCGCACACATGTTTCCCATTCTTATATTCAAAGTAAACTCTCTTTCGTCTACTGTATAAACCTTTATCTAAATCATCGCCTAATTCGCTCATATTAGCCTATACACGCTTTTCAAATATATCTATTAGTAATTGTTCTCGAACTATGTACTCACTCACTGTGCAATAATCTGAGCCTCTCACAAGCTTCCATCCATACCTCTTTATCATGGCGATGGTCTGTTGTCTTTCAATCATCTTTGCATAGTGAGAGTTAGTAAGTCCAATATATTCAATTTTAAGGATATCCACAACCTCATGCTTCTTCGTCCACTTAGCACCTTTCTTATCCTTGTATACATGCTCCTGTATCCTTTTAGAAGGGTTTGTGGTTATTCCAACATAGTAGCATCCATCTTTCAACTTCAAA
>DXDB01000115.1 GCA_019115705.1 Candidatus Tetragenococcus pullicola
TGTTTAAAAACAATTTGAAACTGTAATCTGGCGGCTAAAATACTATTTTCTTTCGGATAATCTTCACTCGAAGGTTTTAATGGAGCAAACCCCACATTTAAATTTGTTTCAGCTTCTTTTTTAGGATCGCGCATATCAAAATGATACGCTTCAACGATTGGTTGTTGTCTTTGTAATTCCAAAATGCTCACCCTTTCTTTAAAAAGTATAGCATAAAAATAAACCAAAGCCTATCCTATTTTCATCTTGTCTTGAGTGAAATTTTTATTTTTTTTGAATATTTCCATACAAAAAGAACCACTCTTTGCTAAAAAGAGAGGTTCTCTTTGCTATTCCATTTTTTCTAAGTAATCAATTGCATCTTGTAAAGTTTTGACAGGTACAATCACCATGTCTGAGTTCAATTTTTTCAAAGCTTTTTTGGCTTCTTGGTAATTTGATTGAATGTTTGGGTCATACGCTTTTTCAGTTTCTGTAATTTCATCATCCGGTGCAAAGAAGATTTCCATGCCTTCTTGACTAGCACTTGCCACTTTTTTATCAATGCCACCAATTCGTCCAACATTGCCTTGATTGTCCATAGTGCCTGTCCCGGCAATCTTTTTTCCTTTTCGTAAATCATTACCTGTCAATTGTTCGTAAATTTCCAAAGTAAACATTAAACCTGCAGAAGGGCCGCCAATATTATCGACATGAAATTCCACTTCATCTTCTGATTCAATCGTTGTATGATCAACTAAAGTAATGCCAATTCCCGCTTTTTTATCGGTTTCGAGTTCAATCAATTGACCCGTGGCTTTTTTACTTTCTTCTTGATGAAGATAATCAATTGTTACCTCATCGCCCACGTTTTTCCCTTTGACATAATCCATAAATTCTTGAGAACTCTCAAATTTTTTACCATCTACTTGGGTAACTGTATCACCTACTGCAACTTTTCCTGAAAAACTTGAGTTAGGCAATACACTCATTACATAAACGCCTTTAAAAGCAAAAGTATAGGGGCGATTCGCTAATTTAAGCGCCTGTTCAATGGCAGCATTTTGAGAAGAAGCCATATAGTATTTTTGAATTTGATCATATTCTTCTCCACTTGCACCACCAAATAATTCTTTTTCTGAAACTAATTCTTGAAAAGGAGACGTCTTTGCTTTTAAAGCTGTCACAACAGAGGCTTGTCGTATACCTACTGAAGTCAGTGAAAAAGAACCGGAAGATTCATCCTTTTTATCATTTACCGTAATCAACTCTTTTAAATCGATTGTTGAGCCTGGCTGTTCAATATAATAAGGAATCGGAATAAAAACACAACCAATTACAGCTAAAGCAATGATAAATGAGAGAAGATAATTTCTCAGTTTTCTATTTTTCATACGTTTCCTGCTTTCTCATAATCGCTTGGTAGACATTGGAAGGAAGATATTCTTTTACATCACCACCAAATAAAAGAACCTCTTTTAAAATGCTCGAACTAATATGGCTATATTGAGGAGAAGACATTAAAAAAACAGTTTCAATTTCTGGTGCCAAGTGGTGATTCATCGTCATTATTTCATGTTCATATTCATAATCTTTGCTATTTCGAATACCTCGTAGTAAAAAGTTAGCATTTAATTTTTTAGCTGCATCGACTGTCAATTCTGTTTCTTGAGCGATAACAGAAACATTTTTTAAATGAACCAGTGCCTCTTTGACTAGCTTCACTTTCTCTTCTACCGTAAATAATGATTGTTTATTCGTATTCACAAAAATGCCAACAATCAATTTATCAAACATTTTTGCCCCTCGTTCGATTGTATCCAGATGTCCCATTGTTAAAGGATCGAAGCTTCCCGGAAATAATGCAATTTTTTCCATAGTTACCTCCTTTATATTCGTCTTTTTTATTTGAAAAATAAACGAACTTTCTCATTTCATTTTATAAATCGTCAAAGCTGTGATTCCATAGGTTTGATGCCGAAATTGAATCAACGAACCAATCTCTTCAGGAAGGTGGACGGATTTATCTGTCTCGCAAATAACAAAGCCATCTTCTTTTATCATGTGATAACTTTCTAATTGTTGTATTTGTTCTTCTAACTGTTGTTTTGCATAAGGAGGGTCTAGAAAGACAAGATCAAATTTTTCTTTGTTATTGCTAAACTTTTTTAAGGCTTGTTTGGCATCCATTTTAAATAGACAAAATTTAGTTGGTTCTTTGGTAATAGCAATGTTTTCTTGTATGACTTTGTTCGCTGCATAGTTTCGATCGACACAATAAGCCAAGTCTATTCCTCTAGAAACGGCTTCAATCGCCAAAGCACCACTTCCTGAGAACAAGTCCAACACTTTCCCTCCATCAAAATAAGGGCCAATCATATTAAACATTGCTTCTTTTACTTTATCCGTTGTAGGACGCGTGTTATCTCCTTTTAAACTTTTTAGATTTCTTCCTCTATAATTTCCAGCAATGATACGCAAATAAACAACCTCCTTTTCAAAAACGAACAAGCCAGTCAACTAAAAAGACCAGCTTGTTGTTAGACATTATCGGCGAAACGAATTGGTTTTGTTTCTTCCTCGTCATCATCTTCTTGTACTTGAAAAGCTGCTTTAGTCCCAATTTTTTCCGCAAAGTTCATTTCAATATCTGGTCGATAAGAAACTTCCACTTGACGAACAAAATGTAAATGTTCAAGTTTTTTGATTGTTTGTTCGACCTCGTCTTCGTTTACATATAAAAAAACATATTTCATTTTTCTTGACACATAATGAATCAAACCAAAGCGGCGTAAATTTTTTAACTGTCTTAAACTATAAACCCAAACCACAAGTCCTCGTCTTTTTTTTATTTCAAATTTTTCTAAATTATCCGACATGACAATTCCCTCCACATCCAGACTTCGTTTCAAAAAATGGATTGCCTGTTTCTACTTTGATTTCACTAGTAATCGATTCCGCAACTTCTAGTACGATAGTGTCCAAAACACTTTGAAATTGTGTTTCTGAAAGACGGAAATTCGCCACAGACGGTGCCAAGTCTAACGCTCGTTTGGCTTTTCTCAGTGATCTTCTTTTTTCAGTAAAATCAGGAGCATACTTTCCATAGGGCTCTATCTTTTCAAAGTCTGCTTTTTTTTCATTAAACTCTTTTTTTAAAAGTTGACCTTCATCATCTTTTTCAAGAATGGTCCGAAAATGACAATATTCATAAAAAGAAGTACTTTCTTTTAAAGAGTCAATCAATTCATTTACTTGATCTTCTATTTCAAAAAACTGATCATTATAAATCATTGGTCATCACTTTCTTTCGTAACTTTTTCTGATTCCTGCAGCAATACCAAAATGTTTTCTTTTGAATAGGCAACCGCTAAATTCTCCTTTTTTTCTTTGGTAAACCGCCCATGTAAATAAGGATCACTATGCCAAGACAAAATCGTAAACACTGGATCATAAACGGGCATCTCAAAAAAACCTTTGATTTTTGAACCCGATTCATTCTCTAACAGGTCTTGCATTTCATTTTCAGATAAAAGAAAAGTCCCCGGTTCTCCTTCTTGTAATCTTTTCAACGTTTGTAATCGCTCGGTAGTCAAAATGTCTTCAGGTTCCAATTCAAATCGTTCCAAGGCTTCTTTTGACTCTACTTGAAGAGTGGTTATTTCTCGAAAAGAAGTTAGATTTTCTCGTTTCCGCAATTGTTGAAAAATACTGCTACTTTGAACCTGTTTTTCTTGATTAATCTTTTCCCAATCAGCATCTTCTTCTAACTGAAAACGAGGAACGTTACCTTCAGTCACTTGATAAGGCGCTAATTTCAATAGAGTCGATTTATTCAAATACATTACACTATATAAGGAGCTGTCCCCTTTTTGTAAGTCAAAAAAGAGAATAGCAAAACTACCATTATCAAAAGCAATCAAGGGACGATAATTCATATCATCTTCGGTTAATTCAAGTCCAACTGTTTCTTTATTATAACTTATTTTAAAATTAGGATAAACCATTGTGGTTTTTGCTAAATCATTCATCGTCATTCCAAATTCAAAAGGAGCAATAAAAGAGTTGTCTTCTCCCAAAAATTTAATAGCAGTGATTTTATCCTGTTCAACGTTGACTTCCAAATAGCCTCCTTCATCAAGAAAATAACGATGAATCTGAAAGGAGAAGCCTGAAGATAACTGTTCATCTGCTTTTCCATATTCTTCTTGAAAGTCTTGCAGGCTTTTACCAATCCAGTTGGCAAAACCTTCGCTTTGGATTGGTACATAATTTAAAGTCGTGGCCGGTGGTTCTTTATGAACTTCATTTTCAGGTGGCACAGTTGGGACAGTAGAAAACCAAACTGGTTGCATGTATAAAAGAACTAAACATAAAATGAAAATTCCCGAAAACAAGAGGACTCGTTGTTTCATGCTGTACCACCTATCACCTTTCTATTATTTTTCTTTTACTTCAATTAATAAATCACCAGAAGAGATGGCTTCTCCTTCTTGGACATAAAGATGATGAACGACACCATCAAAGCGAGCTTCGACAGCTGTTTCCATTTTCATTGCTTCCGTTACCATCAACGTATCCCCTTGTTGGACACGGTCTCCTTTTTTCACGGTGATTTTCAACACCGAACCAGACATGGTCGCTCCGATCTGTTCACGATCTGTTGGTTCTGCTTTTTTATTCTTCGTTACAACATTTTTGATTGAACTATCTCTAACCACGATTTCGCGACGTTGTCCATTTAAATTGAAGAAAAGAACGCGGTTGCCTTCCACATCGGCTTCACCAATTTCATCGAGACGAATAATCAAATTCTTTCCTTTTTCGATTTCCACACTGATTCTTTCTCCTAAACGCATTCCGTTAAAGAAAGTCGGTGTATCCAAGACTTTGATGTCAGCGTATTGTTCATAAGCCTTTCGATAATCGATAAACACTTTTGGATATAAGATGTAGCTGAGTACTTCTTCTTTTTTAGGTTCATAACCAATCAATTCTTGTAATTCTTCTTTTACTTGATCAAAATTGACGGCTTTTAATAAAGCACCTGGTCTCTGTGTAAGAGCTGGTCTACCTTTTAAAACAATTTTTTGTAGCTTTTCAGGAAATCCTCCCACAGGCTGGCCGATATTGCCTCGGAAAAATTCAACAACAGACTCTGGAAAACTCATTTCGTCTCCATGATCATAGATGTCATCTTCTGTTAGGTTATTTTGTACCATAAACAAAGTCATGTCACCAACAACTTTAGAAGAAGGTGTTACTTTAACAATATCTCCAAAGAGCATATTGACGCGATGATACATCCTTTTGATTTCATCCCATTGTTCACCTAAACCAACTGCTTTGGCTTGCTGTTGTAAATTAGAGTATTGTCCTCCTGGCATCTCATGCATATAGACTTCTGTCTGCGGTATATTCAATCCTTCATCAAATGGTCGATAGTAATTGCGAACATCTTCCCAATAATGATTGAGTTTTTGCACATTTTTTATAGAAATTTCAGGAACTCGTTTTCCATTTACTAAGGCATAATATAAACTGCTGATACTTGGTTGGCTAGTGCCGCTACTCATAGCACTCATGGCCACGTCAACAATATCTACCCCAGCTGTAACGGCAGCTGAATAGGTAATAATACCATTTCCACTTGTATCGTGTGTATGCAAATGAATGGGTAGATCAACTGTATCTTTTAACTCACTGATCAACCGGTAAGAAGCTTGTGGTTTAAGTAAGCCAGCCATATCTTTAATGGCAATGATATGTGCCCCAGCCGCTTCTAGTTCTTTGGCCATATCTTTATAGTATTTCATCGAATATTTTACACGACTAGAATCATTGATATCTCCCGTGTAACAAATAGTTGCTTCAGCGATTTTACCAGCGTCTCGTACCGCTTCAATGCTCTTTTCCATTTGTGGAATCCAATTGAGACTATCAAAAATACGAAAGACATCGATTCCTTGTTTAGCAGCCTCATTGATAAATTCTACCAAGACATTATCGGGATAATTTGTATAACCAACTGCATTAGAACCACGGAAAAGCATTTGTAACAAGGTGTTTGGCATGGCTTTTCGCATCGCCCGTAGTCTTTCCCAAGGGTCTTCTGTTAAAAAGCGATAAGAAACATCATAAGTTGCTCCACCCCACATTTCGCTAGAAAATAGTTGTGGCAAAGCTTTCTCTGTTTGGCTAGCAACCTTGATCATATCATGGGTACGTAAGCGTGTAGCGAGTAAACTTTGGTGAGCATCTCTAAAGGTTGTATCTGTCAATAACGGCGCTTTATGTTCTTTAACCCAGCGACTAACCGCTTCAGGACCTTTGTTATCTAAAATATTTTTCGGTGTCACAAGGTCAAAAGTTTCTAAATTTTTTGGCAATCTTGCTTCTTCAAAATATCGCTTTTCCCGTTTTTCTATTCCAGGAAAACCATTCACGGTAATCTCGCCAATGTATTTCATCGTTTTATTCCCACGATCTCTCAGATAAGGGAATCTGAACAGTTCAGGAGTACTATCGATAAAAGTCGTTTTGGCCTTCCCCGACCGAAAAAGCGGATGAGAAATTACATTTTGCATGAAAGGAATATTGGTTTCTACCCCTCGAATTCGAAACTCCTTCAAACAACGACGCATTTTATCGATGGTTTGGTCAAACGTTGCTGCATGGGTACAAACTTTCACCAATAGCGAATCATAATAAGGCGTTACAATTGCACCTGCATAGGCATTCCCAGCGTCTAAACGAACACCAAATCCACCTGGCGAACGATACGTATCAATTTTACCAGTATCTGGCAAAAAGTTATTTAGCGGATCTTCTGTAGTAATACGACATTGGATGGCAGATCCTTCAAAATGAAGCTCCTGTTGAGTTGGGAGACCAATTTCTTTGTGCAAGTCTTTTCCTTGAGCAATCAGGATTTGTGTGGTCACAATATCAATATCGGTAATCATTTCAGTAATGGTATGTTCTACTTGCACCCGTGGATTCACTTCAATAAAATAAAAATGGTCGTTCTCGACTAAAAATTCAACTGTCCCTGCATTGACATAATGCACATGTTCCATTAACTGTACAGCTGCAGCACAAATTTTCTGACGTTGTTTTTCTGTCAAAGAAACACAAGGGGCTACTTCCACAACTTTTTGGTGGCGTCTTTGTACAGAACAATCACGCTCAAAAAGATGAAGAATATTCCCGTGTGTATCACCTAAAATTTGTACTTCAATATGCTTGGGATCAGCAATATATTTTTCTACATAAACGTCATCATTTCCAAAAGCTGCTTTGGCTTCACTTTTAGCCCGTTCAAACCCTTCTCTGGCTTCTTTTTCATTATGAGCTACTCGCATGCCACGGCCACCACCACCTAAAGAGGCTTTAATCATCAGTGGGTAGCCATGCTTTGTGCCAAAACGAACGACTTCTTCAACGCTTTCTACAGGACCTTTAGAACCCGGTATCGTTTGAATCCCTGCGGCAAGTGCGGCGGCTTTGGCTTTAATTTTATCACCAAAAGTATCCAATAATTCCGGTGTTGGACCTATAAAAATAATGCCTTCTTCTTTGCAACGTTTCGCAAACGACAAATTTTCTGATAGAAAGCCATACCCAGGATGGATGGCAGTTGCCCCAGCTTCTTTGGCAATACGTAAAATATCTTCAATATCAAGGTAAGCATCGATAGGACGTTTTCCTTTTCCGACTAAGTAGGCTTCATCAGCCTTGAAGCGATGAACAGAATATGCATCTTCTTGGGCATAAATCCCAACTGTTTTTATTTTTAATTCAACGCATGCTCGAAAAATACGAACTGCAATTTCGCCACGATTGGCTACAAGAATTTTTTCCATCGAATCGCTCCTCATTCTAATTGTTTTTATTTAATTTTTTATTTATACCCATCCAGTCCATACATTCGTTTTTTTTCGTCGGCACTGATGTTTAAAGTAAAACCAACACAAATAGAAAACATCAAAAGACTTGACCCCCCCTGACTAATAAACGGAAAGGTGATTCCTGTCAATGGGATGATTCCTGTGATACCACCTAGATTAACAAACACAGAAATTAAAAATAAAGAACCAATCCCAATACACATCAAGCCATTAAAAGGATCCTTTGACCGAATACCGATCAAAAACATACGAGCAATCATATAAAACAACAAGCCCAAGATGATGATTGCTACAATCAATCCCAATTCTTCTACCACAATGGCAAAAGCATAATCGGTATGAGCAAATTTCAAGAACCCTTTTTTTTGGATGCTATTGCCTAGTCCACGACCAAAAAGTCCGCCGTTAAACATAGCGTAATATCCGTGAATCAATTGATGACCACTGCCATATTCATCACTAAATGGGTTACGAAAGACAGCAAATCGATCAATCACATGACTTGGTAAAAAGTACTTTCCAATCGAATTCACAAGACTTATGACTAAAACACTACCGCCGACACTTACCGCACCAAAAAGTAATGTATAAAGATAACTAATACCACTACTTAAAAAAATAACCGCTACTAATAAAACAATAATAGCAGCATTTCCTAAATCTGGATAATTATACAGAATAATGAGTTGAAGGATCAGTGGAAACACCATTCGTTTCGTACTAGTCCAAAAATGTTCTTGAATCATTCCTTGCCTTTTTGCTAGGGTCGCAGCTAAAAACCAAATAACAATAAATTTCAAAAATTCGACAGGTTGAACTGTACCGATGCTAGGAATCTGAATCCAACCGTAAGCTCCATTTACTGGTTTAAAAAGAAAAGCTGCTCCTAAAGCAATCGTAATGAGCACCATGGCCCCATTTATTAACCAGGATTTTTTTAAAAAAGAGGTTTTCATTTTGTAAATCACAATCATCATAAAAAGGCTAATTACCCAAAAAACAAATTGAAGAATGGCTTGTCGAGCAGGATTGCTCCCTTCTTCTAACATAACATAAGATGTTGTACTATATACCATCATCAAGCCTATGATGCTAAGTATCAAATAAGGAACCAATATTCCTAAATCGAGTAAGTTTCTTTTCTTGTAAGATTTTGGCAAGTGCTAAACCTCCTTGCCGATTTCATTTGATTTCTTTTCTTCGTAAACATCACTATATAATTGATTCAGGTCTCGTTCCAAATCACTTAATAATTGTTGTCCTTCGTCATTACTGACAATTCCCAACTGTATTGCAAATGCGACCTGTCTAGAAAATCCATACATTTGTGTATCAACAACCTCTTCAAAAGCCTTACATTGAGAAATACATAAACTATTTTTTTGATTTCGAATTAAACTTCTAATTCGTTCTGCTTCTTGTTGTAATAACTGGAATGCTAAATCTGGAGAAATAAATTCCATTTTACTCCCTCCTATCTACGTTCTTTAATTATATCGCACGAATCTCTAAAAAGAAACAGCAAGTCTAAAAAACAAAAACAAACAATTTTATTCCTTTAAAATTCACGGCCAAATTTACCGCCTAACGCTACACTAGTAAAAGCAACTCCTCCGAACAGGTTAATGATTTCTTTAAGAAATCAAATACTGCATTTTTTAATGGCCCTACAAACTTAATCCAAATCTAACGTAACGGTAGAGATAAGCTTGTGTTGCCACCGTGTTAAATTTTCAATGTGAATTACTCTCGTTGGCCACTGTAGCACCTGATTTGGCCAATAATCATAACTTAATTAAAACGAAAGCATTTATT
>DXDB01000116.1 GCA_019115705.1 Candidatus Tetragenococcus pullicola
ATGTGGCGTGAACAACTACATTGTAACGCTATTGAAGAGATTTTTTTAGTATAACTTTCTATCTTCCACCCGCATAGCGGGTGGTTTTCTGTTTCGCACGCCAGCGTGCTCAACTGGGTCTAAAGACGTAATAAAAAACCGCGGGTTAGCCCACGGTTTTTTTTAGAGTCTATTATCTAAGTTCTATGTTGGTTTAAGCTAGTAAGTAATTCTGTTTTTGTTACTATTCTATCTTATGTAAACTAATTTTCAATACTCAATTTCTGTACTAAGTATTGAAGATATACTCAAAGGTAATCGGAAGATAGCATACCGTTAACTTAGAACTTCTATCTTCCGATTACTCTATTTTTTTGTTATTTTTTACTACTGATTATTCTTGTGGTGGAGACAAGCGTGTGGGGGTGACAGATAATAATTATCTGCATCTTATATCTCTAGTGAGTAAAAGTCATTAGATTAGTTGGTATCGTTGTATTTTTTCATATTCACTACCTTTATTTTCTTCAGCATTACGAAGATCGATATCATTTTGTAGATTTAAAAAGTAGCGATCAGAAACACCAAAAAATCTGCCTAACCTAACCGATGTATCTACGGTAATTTGGCGACGATCGTGCAAGATATCTTGAATTCTGGACGTAGGAACATGAATACTTTTTGCTACGAAATACGCTGAAAAATTCAATGGTTCCATGAATTCTTCCCTCAAAATTTCACTAATCTTAGGCGTTGGGATTTTTTCCATATTTATCACTCCTGTCTAATGATAACCTACAATTTCAACATTGGTAAACTCATGTTTATTTTCAACGGAAAAACATATCCGATATTGCGCATTAATTCTAATGCTATACTGTCCTTGTCGATTTCCCGCTAGTTGTTCTAAATGATTAGCTGGCGGGACTCGTAAATCATTGATATCAAAAACATTGTCAATCATTAATAACTTACGCAAGGCTATTTTTTGTATCGATTGAGGAATTTTTTTAGAAAATTCTTGATGATATACTTTCTGAGTTTCTTTATCTGCAAAATTTTTAATCATATTTTCTCCTCGGTTGTGCTCACTTAATATTATACGCGCTAAAGATGTACATGCCAAACAGATTTATAGAAACGCTGGTATACTCAGGAATATATGCATTTTCTTCATGCTAACTACACTTTAAACCGCTCCATATTCGACCATTTCAACTCATTGGAGAAGGCCACATTGCGGATTTCGTTCAATCGTTTACTTGTCCTTTTTCCTGGACATTTGCTAGTATAATGTCCAGGAAAAAGGACGACTGTCCAGGAAAAAATTTATATTGCACTATACACAAAGAGCCTACCTGCAGCGAACAGGTGAGGCTCTTTTTTCGCTAGATGTGACGGCTAGCGTGTGGGTCGGATAGCAACTTGCTTTCAATCGTCGTCTTTGACTCTCATTTTTCGAAATTCCTGTCAACTTTCTTTTACCATAACAGCTACTCCTGACTAAAACAAATTTCATTGTCTTAATTAGGAACGGCATATCATCCCTTTTTCTATGCTTTTCTTCTGGATTAAATTGCCTACTAAAAAAGCAAATTAATCCCTAGCCACTGACAGGTTTTCTGGATTAATTTGCTTGAAATCTAGTTTTAATGGTTGGTAAAGAGTGCGTGACGACAATATATAAATGAGCATAGGGTAATATATGTCCACCAATAAACTAAATCCCATTCGTCTGTTATATAGTCATGATTCATTAAAAATGTTATCAAAGGTAAAAATAATGACCACAGTAGAGGAACTTTATCTTTAAGCAACATTTTAATATTAAAAAAAGCATACGATTGTATAGTTATAAACATATTTTCTCCTTTCATGGAAAAGGTAGCAATGGGGAAAAGTCGACTCGTTTACTCCCGATAACATGTTCTACAAATTGAATATTTTTCTCCGAATATGTTGTAGGAGCCATATTAGGGAACCAGTTAAAGTCTATAACCTTGACTACTTTCACTTTTTCATCATGAAGACCACTAAACATAGCTAAAAATGGTTCCATTTTTAAATCATTATAATTATTTTTGATAATTTTCTTATTTTGTCTACTTAATCAAACAACGTACGTTGGTTTAATGGTATGAAAAAGTTACGATACAACATCAGAAATTTTTTAGTGTGATGATATTAGTTAGAATTACTGTGAACTTTTATTTTGCATTTCGAATTTTAATGAGCTTACGAAGCATCTAAAGCTTAAACATTCTGATCGGCTTTTTCATTCAAATGAATGATGGTTTGATCGTAAAAGATCACAGAAGAGATATTAGTTGTAAATATCCCTTCTATGACCAATGTTTACTATTAATATCGTCACTGTTTCTTCCTGAATATCTGCAATAATACGATAATCCCCAACTCTATATCGCCATAATCCAGATTTATTACCAACTAGATCTTTACCATGAACCTTTGGATTTTCTGTTCCTATCAAGTTCTTTTCAATCCAAGAAATAATCATGCTGGATTGAAATTTATCCATCTTTTTTAATGTTTTTCTAGCTTGCTTCTCATACTTGACATTGTAACTCATAAACCAAGCTCTGCTTTCATTTGTTCATGAGAAATACTTTGATCATTTTCTTCATGTTCTTTCATTAATTTGTTATACGTTTGGATATCCATATAATCTTCAGCTGCCTCGATTAGTGCTTTACGTGCAAAGTCGGAAATAGAAACATTATCAAATTTTGAAACTTTTTCTATCAATCCTTTTTCTTCTTCTGATAATCTAAATGTAATAGTAGCCATGTTTCACTCCCCCTTCATCTTTATTGTAATACGTTTGTCTTACAATGTAAAGGGGGTGTCTTTTTAAAAATTTTGATTTCCTTACAAATCGTTACTGTAAATAAACTATTTTTCAATTCAATAACTGCTACTCATTCAATTAATTTTTCTTCTCTAGCTTGTTTTTTGATTCGAAATAAGGTAGACCGACTGATGCCGTTTTTTTTCTCGACATCTTTCATCGTATTGGTTTCCATGAGTTCAATAGCATGGAGGTATTTGTCATTCAAGCGACGTTTTTGTCGGCCATCTTTGAAGTTTTTATTATTTGCTTTGGCGTAGGCTTTTTCCTCAGCTGTTCTAGTGACAATTAGGTCACGTTCAAATTCAGCAAAAGATCCTAACATGTTGAACATCAAGGTTTGCATGGAATCATGCTCGTTTGGTTTAAAGGTCATATTATTATCGATAAAGGTCACGGTGACACCTTTATCTAAAAAAGCTTGAACCAACTCCTTTAAATCAACAATGCTTCTAGCCAAGCGGTCAATTTTTGTCACGAGAACTTTATCATCCGTTTTAACAACTTCCAATAATTCACTCAATTGTCTTCGGCCATCTTTTTTGGTACCTGTATATTTTTCAGAATAGATTTTTTCAGCACCGGATGCTTTTAATTTTGCAACTTGTGAGTGTAAGTCTTGTTTGCTGGTTGAGACTCGAGAATAGCCAAATGTTGTCATTCTTCCCACTCCGTTTCTGACACCGGCTTTTTGGGACTGGTTTAGACCTAGGGTATCAAGGGCAAAAACAAGTGTCAACAAATTTTCATTTATTGACACTTGGCTTTCTTTTATTTTTAATTGAAAAGTTTTTCTTATAATTGAATCGTTAGTTTTACAGTGTTTTTTTCAGCTAATTTGTAAGTAGCATAAATGAGATGAGCGAAATAAGTATTCCCATCGTGACCACTATAACTGACTTCTTCTACACTTAGATTCGTGGTTTCAAATTGCATCTTGCAACTTTCATTTTCTCCAATGATTGCCTGGTTTTCTTCAATAGTTACTAGATCAGAGGTTACAAAAGTCTCGATGACTTCATTATCTGATTGGTCAAATGTAAAATGATCTGACAAAGTTAATTCTCGCTTTTCTTTGTTCACTAGTAATTCCCGATTGAATGATTGAAGGTTACTAGAATCTGGATAAACATCGGATAGGTCTAATTGAAAAATCTCACCATCTACTGAAGAAGTAAATGAAGCTTTTTTTGCACAAACGTCTCCTGATTCTTGAAGTTTTCCATTAATAACTGGAATTGAATGGCCCTTGGCATTGGTTACTAAATAATTATAGCGTAAATTATCATTGAAGTAATCTCTCGTGTATTCGCCACTACCTAGATCGGTCAAATAAAGATGATTCTTATCCCCAAAGATAAAATGTCCCAAATCGATATGATTATGACTTTCATCGTTTCGTCCACCTTTTGCTGCAAAAACGACCTCTTTTTCTTCAGACCGTAAAATTGCCCATTGTGCATCCTCAAAATAATAAGAAACATCATTTTTAGGTGTTGTCACTTCCCTTGTCCAGATTAAATTACGATAGACATGGGCAAATCGGTAGCAATGGTCAAACTCAAGTGAATTCGCCTTTTTCACTGCAGGAACTGGCACTTCAAATTTATCCGCAATAAAAGAAAGCAAGCCACTAGGTAATTCACTGGTTTGATAATCAGAAAATGGTAGAAAATTATCCTCGATTGTCATGGCATGATAAGGAAACGCCGCGATTTTTTTCACTTTGGGAATGTCTAGATAAGTCGTATCTCCTAAGGTTTCCGCTAATTTTTGAGCATAATAAATATAATAGCCAAACCCATAGGCCCAATAAGCAACCCCTTCTACACAAGCCCCATCTTCTCCAAAGCCACGAAGATAACTTTGAAAACTTTTATCTAAACGCTTAATGATCTGTAATTGCCGAGAATCCTCTTTAGGTAACAAGGATAAAGCTGTCATCCCGATTGAGCCAGCAATCACTGCACTCCAGTTATTTTCATTTGTTTCCCAACCCCACCCCTTATTTTCTAAAGGAACAAAAATACGTTGATTGATCTCGGCATAGACTCTTTGTTGAATCAATGGACTTAATTGCTTTCCGATGATTTCTAAAATTTCGGATAGTGCTTGCCCTGTCTCTGCTGCAAAAAGATCAATACAATGAACGCTTTCTTGAGTAAACAGCTTATTTTCGATGGGCAAATGTGCCGGTAAAGCCCACGTATACTCGTTACACACTTCCCAAATCACTTGCTCCAACTGGGTTTTTGTTGCCTCTTTTTCATGAAGAAAAAAATCCAAGGCTAAGACAATCAATTGACGTCTTCTTTCAAAGTAACTATTTTCAAAAGGCAGACGCTCTCCTTTTGATAAATAATTTTGATAGCCCGATAAAGGTAAAACAGGCACCTGAGGATCTTGTAAATAATCTTTACTTGCTTGCGTTATTTCTTGTTGCAATGACTCTGTTACATTCATAGCTAACTTCCTTTCCTTTTTTCTATTAGGTTTATTATAACTATAAAGTTAGCGGAAAGTAAAAAATAAAGTAAAAAAAATTCATTTAGTAAAAAATAAAGTTCATGGTCGAATCAGTCACTTCTCTTTGTGACCAGTTTGTCTAAAGTCTGTCATAGGACCCTACGTTGGCAACGTAAACTGATCTCAAAACACATTCGTTCTTGTGTTTTCCTAGGTGATTAGCGCTATTTAAACATTTGTCTTCCATTTCTCTGGGTGATTAGCTTCTTCTATAATGACTACCACAAATAAAACAGAGA
Organism: Candidatus Tetragenococcus pullicola; assembly: GCA_019115705.1. Taxonomy (GTDB): domain Bacteria; phylum Bacillota; class Bacilli; order Lactobacillales; family Enterococcaceae; genus Tetragenococcus; species Tetragenococcus pullicola. The sequence goes on from DXDB01000116.1 coordinate 5,614, forward strand.
AGCTTTCTTTTAACATCTGGCAAAGTAATTGAATCCGTTCGAACGAGTTTTGTACGTTTGGGAAACGAAACAAATATGTCTACTATTGTCAGCTGTGAAAGACACAACTAAAAAGCAATTTTCTTATAAGCAAAAAGCCATAGGAGCGAACAGTTCCCATGGCTTTGACTTTATAATGTTTTATTGAACTTCGACCTTGTCATACCACGAACTTGCGGTTTGTTGCAATACTTTGTCTAAAGCTTGAATGTTAGCTTTTCCTTCTGTTTGCAACCATTTAGTCGTGGCTTCTTTTCCTTCTTTTACAAAAGGAGCAACCCCATTTTTCCAAGTTGCGCGGCCACAAAGTACGCCATTAAAGGTCGATCCAGCTTCTTTGGCTAAAACTAATGTTTCTTGGAACAATTCTGCTGAAACACCGGCACTCAAGAAAATGAATGGTAGTTCAGTCGCGTCACTTTGTTGTTTGAAATATGCTTTGGCTTCTTCTTTGGTATAAACAGCTTCTTCTCCGTAGCTTTCGACATAATTCATATTCACAGGAACTTCTACTTTTAACACATCGACTTGATAGCGTGGTTTCGCAAATTCCTCCATGGCAGCAATAACTTTGTGAGGTTTTACTTTGGCAAACTCTTTAGAAGTATTGTCACTATTTTTTGCATCATAGGTCAAAATTTCTAAATAAAAAGGAATATCTTCTGCCACACATTCGCTACCAATCCGTTCTACAAAAACATGTTTTAAATGATTGATTTTAGGATCTTCATCTGCATCATAATATAATAAGAATTTGACAGCATCTGCGCCTTCTTCTTTGATACGAAGCGCTGACCAGTCTTCTAATAAATCAGGTAAACGGCCAGGAGTAGTCGCGTCATAGCCAGTTTTTTCATAAGCAATCAATAAACCAGCTTTTTCATCCCTTGCCTTGGCACCTTCTAAACCATATTCTGGATCTAGCAAGATTGAAGAAGCATAGGGTGTTAATTCTTTTGAAACGAGCACCTTAAAATCAGAAATCATTTCAGCAGTTGGTTCTGTTCCCAATGCTTTGATCATTTTCTTTAAAGCACCTCGTTGATCGATGGCTAAGGCACTAATGATTCCTTTTTCTGTTGATAATTGATCCATTTTCGCTTTTTTTCCTTGAGTTAATGTATGCATGATAGCCTCCTATTTATTATATTCGTGAATGGTAACACCTTTAACGACCCGATTGACAGTTCCGGTTTTTGATGGAGTATCTGGCGTATTATTTACTTTTAATGACGTCATGACCGCTAACGTTTGGGCAAAAACAACATCAGCTAAAGCAAGATAGCCATCTGGTAACAGGTCTTTTTCTTCTGAAAATGTAAAGTGTTGTCCAGAAAAATTTCGTTGTCCTTTTTGACCAATCGCAATCACTCCACTGGCAATTTCATCTGCTTTGACCTCTTCTAAAATGTCAATGTCATAATCACGGGTGTAAGGCTCATTGTTGACAAAATCAAAGACCAACGTATTGGCATTGACAAATGATTTAGGTCCATGACGAAAGCCCATCGAAGAATCAAAAACAGTGGCAACCTGTCCGGCGGTAAGTTCTAACAGTTTTAATTGAGCTTCTCGAGTTAACCCAGAGAGACTTCCTGAACCTAAATAAACGATCCGATCAAAATTCAAGTCAACTATTTTTTGTACTTCTTGTTCACGGGTAATGACGTCATTTCCCATATTAATCATGGTGTGCACGTAACGTTTTTTTTGTGCTACTTCTGTTTGATCAAAAATCAATAAAGCCGTCAGTGCCATGCAAGTAAAACTCCCTGTCATAGCAAAGCCATCATCGTTGGAACGAGCCGGTTCTAAGAATAAAAAATTATTTTCTTCTGTTTCGCTTCGTTTGGCCAACGCTCCTTGGGGGGCACAGGTGATTGTCAAATGATGGATATTTTTAATGACCTTATTGGCTAACTCAACAGTAGCAATACTTTCAGGACTATTGCCGCTTCGAGCAAAAGAGACCAATAATGTCGGTTCGTCTGCTGCTAGATATTCTTCAGGTGAACTGACAATATCCGTCGTACCAATACTTTGGAAAAGATAGGTATCCTTATCTCCTACTTTATTCAAATAAGGAACCACCGTATCACCGACATATTGAGACGTCCCGGCACCAGTAAAAATCACACGAACCTTTTTTTCTTGGGCGCTCTCTTTTACCGTTTTAAGAAAACTGTCTACCTCTTCTTTGACGGTTTGATAAAGATCCCATACTTCGTCCCATAGTTCTGGTTGTTGCTTGATTTCTCGCACAGTGATTTCAGCACCACGCTTGGTTAATTCGTCTTTTGATAATGAAAACATAATTTCTTTCCTCCTTAATTTTTTTCTTGATTTCGTAGATGTCGTACTTTGTAATGAAATTGATCCGCCTTGGCAACACTTATGGTATATTCGATCACTTCATTTTTCATATTGTAGGTGGTCCGCACTAAATGTAGAACGGGCGCACCAAGATGAATTTCTAAAACTTCTGCATCTTCTTCAGTGGCGATACTAGCATAAAATTCTTCATCAGCTAAGCGAATTTTTTGCTCAAAATCCTCTGAAAAAATATCATACAAAGGTTTTTGTTCTAATTGTTCTTGTGTCAAACTTATAAAAGTCTTTACTGGTAAATAGGACGTTTCAACCATTAAAGGCTCATTATCTGCTAAACGCAAGCGAGAAACTTTGAAAACCGACTCGCCCAAAGAAAGTTGAAGTGCTCTAGCCAATCGTTTATCAGCCTCTTCTTGTTCAAAAGAAAGCACCCTAGTTTGAGGCCTTTTCCCTATTTTTTTCATTTCCTCAGTAAAGCTATAAACACCAGCCAAATTGGCAGTTTGTTTGGTTAAATCCGAAACAAAAGTACCCTTTCCATGACGCCGGTAAATATACCCCTCATTTTCTAATTCCTGCAAAGCCAAACGTACCGTTGTTCGACTCACACCATATTTTTTTTCAAGTTCTCGTTCAGAAGGCAATTTATCATTGGCTAGTAAATGAGTTTCGATTTGATTTTTTAACAATTCAACTAATTGATAATACAGAGGTTGATTGTTTAAATTATGTGTCATTTTTGCCTCCTAACTGGTTATAACCACAATACAATTATAAAAATATTTTTAGATTTTGTCAAGCGCTAAAAGCTAAACTTGATATGACTACTAAGGATATAAAGATATTTCTTCAGAAAAGAAACACCGTGACAAGGTTGGTTCAAAAAAGTAATACAAGTGAAGTAATTTTGTTTCAACGAACTGTTTAAGATTTTATTTTTTCGTGTCTGTGTTTCTTTTGTTAGAAAATTCAATGGGTCTTTAATTTTTAAAAACCTCCAATAAAAAAACATGTTCCAAAAGTGTCAGAACATGTTTCTTCTTTAATTCAATAATTATCTTTACCTTACAAATCAATTTCTAGTATTTTTTTACAAAACATCAGCTTCACCGTGTCTTTTTTCAACCAATTTATTCTAGGTTCCTGCCCCCATTTATCAAGCGCCCAATTTGTATCTGGATGTGCATAAACAGCACTTGCTAAGTAGTGCGTCCCTTTTGCTAAAGTTGTTTCAAAACCTGGTAGATAGGTCTGATCCCATGTCATTAGGTTTGTATTGGGGAAAATGAAACTCCCCGCATTTTCTCGTTTCATCTCCGAAAGTTCCAGAATTCCGGAAAAACCATGCTCATTTATTATTCCATTTGCTTTCCTATTATTAAACGTCTCATTGACTTCATATGATGGCGCTTTGATAGCAAAGCCGGTTTCATAGACTGTATAGCTAGTGTCTAGTTGTAGCTTGTGAATACGTACTTGCCAACCGTCAGAAGTGACAAGCCAAGTTCGAATACTTGTCTTTTCATTAGGAAGCCAGGTAGAAGCAATCCACTCTGGGGTCATCTCAACGTTATTACAATTATTTCGAACCAGAAACTGTCCACTCGTTTGGATAATTTTTTTATCTTTTGAACTGGTCGTAACAAAGGTATCCGAACGTTGGATGCCCAATGAAGAGTCCATCGCTAATTCTTCTTTTAACTGGTTACCTCTGGGAATTGAAAAACCAAAATCACTGGAATAAGCAAATTTCAGATATTTTTCATTCGATAAGGCATGGTAATTGGGACCAGGTTGTCCAGCATTTAGAAAAAAACTATGGCCATGATCATGAACGGCTACTAAATTAGCAGCAGAAATTATATGCGTATCGACTCTTTCAGATAATGGGGCTGGTTCAACTTTCCAAAACGGATGATTGTCTGGCAAATCCAATAGCAAAAATACTTTATTGCACCAATAAGGAGATAAGGTACTATTATAGGGCTCAGTCATCGTTAATTGTGGATAAGTATAGCCAAGGGTTAACATACCGGCATCATCAAAAATAGGTTGAGCCATCCACCACCTTAAATTTCTAACAATGATTCCTTTTATTTCACTCAAAGCAAGACTTGATTCTTCTGAATAGATGAAAGCTACCCAAAAGGCAGAAGCTGCAAAGCGATAAATCATACTACGTCCAAATGGAATATTTGCACCAGCTTCGTTAAAAAAATGAAGATAATCTTTTGCAAATCGTCTGGCTCTTTCTTTAAAAACGTCACTACGCAACTTATTTGGACAAAGTTTACTGTAAACTAGACCGTAATAATGAAAAGCAAAGGGATTATAATAATCCATGCGTCCTCGCCAGCTATCTTTATACCAACCATTTTCTTGATAGCAGTCCTCAATTTTTTGAAAAGCCACCGTCATTTCTTGTTGATTAACGTCACAGTTTAGTTTTTCTAATACCGTTCCTACAAGGATTTTGAAAAATTGCCAATTTCCATCCGCACAATCGTAACTTAAAATCTGGTTCAACCAATTAGCCGTCTGATGTTTTTCCTTTTGGCTTAATTGAGTCCAGACCCATTGTTTGTCATATAATAGAGTTAGTGCAATAGCCGGCATCTCAACCATGCGTTGGTCGCGATCAGAAATATCTCCCCAGTATTCTGGATGATTAGGGTCTGTTCCATGCCGAATACCCTCTAAAATATCTGTATGCCAATTCTCATCTAAGAGGTTTAACGCCGGTCCAGCTCCCCAAAGAATACGAGCAAATCCTTCAATCTTAGCAATGTCACTGCCATAACCAACACCCCCATGAATAAAGTTTATTCGCGTTTTCCCTTCTGAAAGATAACGCCAAGCAGGGGTATTTAATTTTTTAAATAACGTAAAAAAATCAGATTTCGTTTGTAGTTCTATCAGTTTAATCACCTCCTACAAAATGAACGTGGCCGCAATCTTTTTCGGCAACTTGCAAATAGTTTGTTTAAAAAATACCACTGAGTTATTCTGCTTCAGTTATTTTAGAAGTCACTATCTCTCCGTCTTTCCAAAAAAGCTCGACACACTGTTTTCCTTTGATTCGCAAACCTTTTACATGCCCGTCTTTTAATTCTTTCGGTAAGGCAGGTAATAGCTGCAATCCTTCGTTGCGATCTTGAACAAAGAGATTCGCAATACCTGCCAGAACACCAAAATTCCCGTCAATTTGAAAGGGTGGGTGTTTGCTCCAAAGATTATCGTAAGAGGCGTTGGTAATCCCTGAAATAATATGGTGATAGGCTTGTTTTCCATCACCTAATCTAGCAAATAAATTGACCAACCAAGCATTGCTCCACCCTGTATGTCCACCACCATTTTGAATCCGTAATGCTAAGCTTTTTCTGGCAGCCTGTTGATAGGTCTCATCATAAATATCCCCAGGGTACAAGCCATAAAGGTGGGAAACATGGCGATGACCAGGTTCCACTTCTTTGTATTCTTCTTGCCATTCTAAAATTTGTCCTTGACTCCCAATTTTTATTGTCGGCAAATGGTTACTTATATACTGAACTTTTTCTAAAAGAGGATCCATAATGCCAAGCTCTTGGCAGGTTTGTTCAAAAAAGTGAAAATTTTCTTTGATCAAACATAGATCCATGGTGACTGATTGATCGACACTTACCACATTTCCTTTTTGGTCATAAAATTTATTTTCTGGTGAACTCGAAGGAATGCTCCGATAAGTCCCATCCACTTCTACTAAATATTCTGTTAAGAATAGTGTAGCTTCTCTTAAGTTTGGATAAACAGTGTCTTTCAGGTAATTTTTATCTGCCATATATTCATAATGACGATACAAATCAGCAGTCATCCAAACAGCTGCCATTGGCCACATCGCCCAAGATACAGCTCCTTTTGAGGCTTCTTTACTCCCTTTAGGATAACCGACTGGATTCGTACTCATCCATTTATCAACATTATGATGGCAACAAGTTCCGTTGACGCCGTAATAATCTTGTGCCGTCTGTTTCCCATTTTCAACGATTTTTTCCACAAACTCGCTATAAGGCGTAAAACATTCTGAAAGATTGGCGACATCTGCTCCCCAATAATTCATTTCAGCATTGATATTCGTGGTCCAATTGCTAGACCAAGGCGCCCGTTTTTGCCAACTCCAAATGCCTTGTAGATTGGCTGGCAAACTTCCTTTTCTTGATGACGAAATCAATAAATAACGGTTATATTGAAAATAGAGTGCCAGTAAATCTGGGTCTTTTTTTCCTTGCCGCAAACGTTCAACTCTTTTAGTGATTGGTAAATCCACAGGTTTGCCAAGTTCAAGGATTACCCGATTATACAACTTGTGATAATCTGTAAGATGTTCTTTTTTAGCCGCTTGGTAATTAGCAGAAACCTGATCTTCTTTGCGATGAAAAGCAAAAATTATTTCCGAAGCTTCATGAATTTCTAGCGTCTCTTGATGTGTGATTACTTGTCCATCAGTCTGCAATAGTTCAAAGACATAAGAGAATTCGCCCCCTTTTGTTCCTTGAATAATCGGTCCTCCTATATAATTTGGCTCCATATGCTCAGGTGCTTTGATAGTTAAGACTAAATCCTCACGACTTGCTTTACAATCTGCTTGTAAACAAGCATTAAATCCTACTTTGATAGAAAGGTTCTTATCCTCTTGAGTCCACTTTCCATAAATCGCCTTTTCAGGAAAACTGGCAAAGTATTCGCGACTTTGTTTTGTTTCTCCTTCCATGTCGATTGTAACCAGTGACTGGTCGATGGCTAAACTTCTTTTGTAATCAAAAGCTAAATAATTATTTTCCGTTTCAATAACTAACTGTCCGACTGGTAAATAGCTTTCATTGTATTCGCCCAACATTTCTTTTGCGATTATTTCCTCTGCTTGCTTAGTTTCTTTGTCCAAAATTAGTTGTCGCACTTTTTCTAGCGAGTGATGCGCTGTTTTATTTCGTTTTTCCCTAGAATAACCAGACCACAATTGTTCATCATTTAACCCAATAACTTCAGAATTGATTCCACCACGGATCATCGCTCCTAAAAAACCATTGCCAATCGGTAAGGTCTCTTCCCATTCTTGGGCTGGTTGATCAAAATAAAGTTCCATCCCGTCCTCCTAATCTTTTATTTCTACAGTATCTCTTCTATTTTTTTACTAACCAAGGGTACATAAAATTTCTCGACTGCTCTCCAGTTGGGATGTGTCCCTGAGCCGTTTTCTCCAGGCATTCCTTTGTCATTAAGTTCATCAAAGGAATAAGCTTTTTGCATTGCTTTATTATTGGTATCCAAGTCAGAATCGGCATACAAGTCTACCACATGCACATGGTATTTTTGACAAATTTTCTTCTCTACATCATGCAACGTTTCTTGTATACTGGCTTCCCGACTGCCCATTTTGTGAACTGCCACGTAAACAACTGGAGTATTTGGCCATTTTTCTTGCATGGTTTGAACTAAGTTTTCAAACTCTTTCTCAAACGTTTGGTTTTCCATTTTTTTATCAGAATAATTTTTAATTGAAACGTGTGGGTTTTTGGCTAGAAACTCCGCATCATTTATCCCCCCATCAAACACAATCGCGTCTGGCATTTTTTTATTTGCTTGTTTCACTTGTTCAAGAATTTGTCCTCCCATAATAGGAAACTTTAAAACAGCCGCTCCATTTTTTGCATATTTTTTATGATTAAGATGAAGCTTATCAGCTACTTCGTCTACAAACCCTTTTGAATAAACATGACCTGCGACAATACTATCTCCAAACGAATAAATTATTTTTTTCAATAAATAGTCACTCCTTTACCGTTCTTTTTGGTTTCGTTTCATTTTAATTGAGAGAAAACGTTTTTTTCAAGCAATCGCTTCATACTTTTGACAGAATCAAAGCGAGCCAAAAATCAGCTCGCTTCACTTTTAACTACAATCAATAGCAGTACTCTATTTTTCTTGAAGAATTTGCTGCAATTGATCGGCATAATAAAGGGCCCAGTCTTGATCGTTGGCTAAAAGGTCATAAAACTCACCTTGTTCTTCATTGATTTTAAATGGATACAGATAGGCACAAGATCCTCTGCCATCCGCTCTGATCAAACTCAAACTCGCTCGAATAGATGTCTCTGCTTTTTTAAGATAATCTTTATCACCGCTTATTTGAAAATATTGCAAATAGGCAAAACCACTTAAACTGCTCCAATAATGTGGGAAGGTATCGCCTAAAATTTTGCGTTTACCAAACCAATACCCGTCCCAATGTCTAATTGCTACTTGATTGAGATGATGATCTGGTTGGAAGCCATCAAACAATTCTAAAACAGCCAGGTGTTTTTTAGCCTCTTCTAAATAAGCTTGTTTTTCTGTCACTGTATAGGCTTCTAACAATACCGATACTGCTGGTGCTACGATGGACTGTTCATAATTAACTTCACTTGCTGGATAGTTCAAACCCACAGAAATCAATTGATCTGCATGTTTTTCAATCCACTTCTTCCAGCGATTTGAAGCTTCTTTTCCTTTGATTTCTTTAATAATCGGTAACCATAAAGAAAAATGATGACCAATTGGATAAAAGTTTTGACCCCCTTCTTGGTAAAACTTCTCAAAAGCCTTGTCCATATAATCCACATATTGGGGATCTTTTGTCAGTTGATAAACTTCATAAAAATAATTAATCATCCATGGGTAGTTATATAATCGGAAATAAAAGCCCTGATGATAGTCGTTGAAAACTTCACCTGTTTGGGTATCAAATAATTCTCTTAACACATACTCATTGTATTTTTCCCATTTTTGGTAAAGTGTAACATCTTGATGCGTTTGTAAAAACCTTGCCAAAATAACGCCCATACCGACACGTTCACGTCCACCATTGTAATCATTTTTATGGTCATAATATTGACGATTTTCTTCGTTATCGTAACTCAAAAAACCACCCTTTAATCCCGGAACATTTGCATCTTGATGTTGTTGGTAATCGCCAATAAAATGAACTCGTTTATCAAAAAGATCCTCAAAGCTTGGATAAGTCAAGAAACGAAAATACGTGTAATAATCGCCGTATTTTACATCAATTTGATGTTCGCCTATTTCAAAGTCAGCCAAGGAAAAGGCAAGCGTGTCTTTTTGTTTGAAGGCAAGCTCTTTTCCTTTACTTGCCAATGAAACTTCACTTGGATCAATAGTCGAATGTATCGCCAAGTTCCCTCCAATTTTCTCATTGCCTAAAGTCACATAACGATCCAAAGCAACAGCGAGTTGATTGGGGTAACTTAAGCGAATATTTTCAAAATCTTCTTTATTATCAACCCAATGCAAATCCCAAACCAGGCTCTTTGTTTCTCCAGGATAAATAATCATTGGAGAAAGGTGAACATAAAAAACACCGCGATCATTACTCAATTGCTCAGGATCTCGAACCACGCTATATTTAGACAAGGAACCTTCTTTTAGGATGAGTGCTAAGTTTGGTGCTTTCCCGCCCATACGTAGGCCTAAAATGTAGCTATTACTTTCCCCACACCAGATATGTGTATGGCAACGTTTGGCAAGAGACGTTTTTGCATTCACATATTCATCAGGAAAAGGTACTTCAATTTTGATATCTTTTGTAGCAGTATAAATCGGAGCTTCTGTTTCATTTGTAAAAGAGTACGTTTCTTGAAGAACCTCCTCTTTTAATTCTCTTTTTACCGTACTTTTTAAATTCAATTGGGTAAGAACTTTTCCCCATTGATATCCGGCTTTGACCCAATTCATTTGATAGGCATCTTCCGGATGGCAAAGATTTGTTAAACAGCCTTCTTTTTGTTCAAATTTGAAAAAGGTTTTCAATAAACTTTCCACTCCTCTTCATTTTTTATTAATTGGTTTTCTAACAAAATTTTACTTCGATAAAAAACTATTCGGACTTGCCACAGGGCCAACAAGCGTATTCCCTAATGCCCCTGTTCTGGTTTCGATGGCAATGCGATCAAACATTATCGACGGATCAACTTGGTAAATCACTAACACATGCCAGCCTGGTTCTTGAACGGTAATCGTAAAATCAAGTGGTTCAGTCATATGCATAATGCCATTATCCCAAGCAGTACCACCCCAATGCGTATTTCCATTGAGATTAGTAGGGGTGTCGTTATCTAATCCAATCGCTAAATCACAGGTTCTAATGCTACCGTCTGATTCGAAGCCTTCATTTAATGTTGGGATTCGGTAGAGTTTTCCATTGAACCTCCCAGTACTTTCGAAATAAATACGATAATAAAGCTTAGCTGTGTCAAGTAAGTTTTCTCTCGCAGAAGTGACTAGATCTGGCATGGCTTTCATGACGCCCTTTCTTTGCCCAATGTTAGGTAAAAATTGCCAATATTCTCCCGCTTCACCTACTGTACTTTCCGTGACATTAGGTGCTTCTATCAATACATAACCATTTGCTTCCATCGTTGAATTTTCATAAATTTCTATCTCTGAAACGGTCGCATCAATCCTAAATACAGCAATTTCTGCGCCTGTTTCTTCTGAAAAAATGGTAATTTTCCCTTTTTTATTAGTCGTTACTTGTTGCCAATCGATAGTTACAAAAAGTCGATCTTGCGTGGCTGTTATTCCTTTATCTTGGGAAAGGTTGATCCAGGCATCTGCTTTGGCATGCCATTTCCGTGATTGCCCATCACGACTAAAGACATCAATAAACTTGCTTTGTTCTAGTCGAGAGTGAAAGCATAAGTTTCCTTGATTGATTTCTTTTTCTCCTTCGCAAAAAGCAGCAATGGTTGCTACCTTTTTCGGAAGGGCAGCAAAATGATTCTCTTTAAGCATGACAATTCCTTCATTAACACCACCATAATAGGCAATAGGATGACTAAACCCGATCGCAAGCTTCCATTTTCCTTGATTCACTTGCCAAAAAACTTCTTCGGCAACTTTGATTTTTTCTTGGCCGGCAAAGGCTAATTCTTTAAATTTCTTGGCACTTCCATAGCGTCCTTGTTCGACAGCCAAACGATATTTCCAAAAGTAAACGAATTGTTCAGCCATATAGGTATAAGAAGCAATAGCGTGATAAATTTGTTGGTAAAAGGCATTGCGTTGCTCTTCAGACATTTGTTTTTGCAAAGCATCCAACTGTAACAAAAGCTCATGGCAATGGTCCAATAAACGTTGGCCTTCATCGCCTGCATCCGTGACACTGAAAGGAAAGGAGTGCTTTTCTTTGAATAAAGCACTGTACTGAGCGGAAGGATTCTCGGTCCCGAAAAATTCAGCCCGTTTTGTCCCGTTTAGTTGAGAATAAGCCAATAAAACATCCGCTGCTTGATTAGCTGCTGTATCGGATAAGTGATAATCACGTGTTAATTGTGGCATAAAAAAGTTCTCTTTTAACGAAGCTTCATCAAAAGCATCAATCTGCCAGGCCATTTTAGCAAAACATTCCATTCCGATTTCTCCAGGTTTAATGTCTCCAACGTTTAAAATCCAATAATCTTTGGCACCTGTATGATAGGCTTTGTTCAGTTCTTCAATCATCAGCTCAAATTGGAAAGAGTTTAACCACAAATAACTTTTAGGATGGCCCCAATACGATTGATGATAATAGATTCCTTTGCCACCTGTTCGTGCTCTTTCAGTTTCATTTGGCACTTGACGGACATAGCCAAAATTATCTTCTGCCCACATCAGCATGACTTTTTCATCAATAAAATCTTTCAGACCAGCATTGTAAAGATTGCCGATTTCTTTATAGGGAATAAGAACTTGTGGCACTGCGTCAACATCACCATAAACTTCTTCGATTAATTTTCTCTGCTCGGTAATCACATCTTTGAGCATTGCGACATCATTTCCAAACGTTTCGTCAATCTTACTATTAGCGTAAGCACCATCATGCACGCCACGAATTCCTAAGGCAAGGATACTTTCAAATTCTTTATTGGCAATTAGTCTTTCCCGCCAATACTGAATGATTTGTTCTTTGTGCAAGGTATAATCAAAGGCCTTAGCCCAATCATCCGTTTGCCACGTATAATTATTTTTATTCTTTTCAAACCAAGCCTGCCACTCGCCAACATTGTTTCGAAGCATCATTTCACAATGAGAAGCCGACATGATGATTCCGTACTTAGCGGCTTCTTTGGCGTTAATAGAAATTCCATCCTCATCTTCTTTGACATTAAAAGCGGTGGTTCCTTCATGCATCGCTGGCCACAAAGTATTCAGTCTGAGCCGAAGCAACAGTTCAAACACATGGCGGTAGAAGAAAACATTTGGTGCGCCAAGTTCTGTGGCAAACTTTTCTTTAATCCAATCGATTGTCCGCTCTTCATCATTGATAAAAATACCACGATACCTAACAGAAGGAGACTTCTCGAAAACAGGTGAAAAAGAAAGTTCGATTTGTTCTTTTCTTTCGATAGGAACATCACTATACCAATACCAAGGAGAAACGCCAATCCACTCGGACACTTGGTAAATCCCGTAAATCGTCCCGCGCGCATCGCTTCCAGCGATAACCAAGGCACTAGGAATTGTCGGTGAAATATCTTGAACAGTGGTTATTAGATACCCTTCCGTTACATCTTCTAGCTCTTTAGCTTGTGGGAGTTTTCCTTGTTGATAAAGGTTTTGTAAGATTTCACTTTCTTCAAGGCTACCCACAATAATAATGGGACCTGTTTGTTTTAAAGATGAATAAATAAGTTCTGGTCGTTTGTTTGAATCTGCTTTTTTTAACCGTTCTTCCTGAAGTTCTGAACTATCATTGAGGCATTGTTGAACCTCTTTATAATCTATAGCTCCAGTTACCATTCCAATATCTTGCCGAAGATCTTGAGTGGCTCTTAAAATTTGTTGGTAGCTTCTTTGACTATGTTCATGTTTAGTGTATTCACGATCCATAAGAACAGGAGTCGTTTTTTTCTGGTTGTATATAGTGAATTGCTGTTTCATTCTTTGCCTCCTCTATCATTTCTAAAATAACGAAACACTGCTCATTTCAGTATACGCTTTCTATTCCCTTTTTTGTATCCTAAAACCAAAGAATTTCTATCAAATTTTGAAACTACTCAAGTATTTTTTAATAAAAATAGAGCCTTTTCAATACGTGAGAAGGCTCTATTTTAGTCATTAGCAAAAAATTGGCGGAATCATCACCGCGTTTGCTACTGTCGTTTTCCCTGTTTCATGTATTTCTAGTAATTTCTGGGTATCCATTTTTATATTTTCAACTAGTTCCTGATAAGGAAGACTACATACATCTAAAAAGCCAAATTGATAATTTTCACCATCAAAACGCCCCAAACAAGATTGATCATACAAGGCAAAATAATGAGCGCCGATAAAATTAGGATGTTCACTTGCTTTAGCAAAATAATAATCAAAAGCTTGTGCCCGATCTTTTTGGGTCATGCAACCTTTAATGCCAGTTGCAGTCAAGCCTTTATCAAGAGCGCCAAAATGAAATTCACCAATCATAACTGGTAAGCCAGTGATTTTTGCGACTTGATCAATTTTATCAGTCGGATCTTCTTGGTAACAATTAATGCTAAAGACATCAAAAAA
>DXDB01000117.1 GCA_019115705.1 Candidatus Tetragenococcus pullicola
GAAAAAGCTAATAGGACTTACAAAAGGCATGAGATTAGGACACGTTTGCTTCTGCAAATCAAAAAGTCACGTGCACCTCTGCAAAGTGCCGTTATGTAACGTTTGCGATTTCATTTAAGGGAATTTTCTGAAAGTTAAATTTTAGTAAATTTCTTCTTTACAAGGCATTGAATATTTCATATAATAGCAATTGTATTTGCCGATTTAGCTCAGCTGGTAGAGCAACGCACTCGTAACGCGTAGGTCGCAGGTTCAAGTCCTGTTATCGGCATAAAATTGTTTTTAATCAAACATTGTTATATTAGTCCTTCTAGCTGTTTTCTAGTAGTTTTCATGAAAGCTAACGAAGGGAACTCTTTCAATCTATTACAGATTGGAGGAGTTTTTTTGTATCAACTATGTGTCTAAAAAAGGTTAAAAAGAAAATTGCCGTTTTTCCTTAGAGTAATTGATTGTACAATCTACTTTGATTCTTTATAATGAAAAAAACAGCATTAGAAGGAGATATTTAAAAATGAATAAAAAAGAAAACCAGCTCATTCGATTTTTAGGTGGGAAGACCCCGTATTATCTTTTGGGTTTAGTCGTTTTAAGTGCATTGTCGATTTTTTTATTAAATCAAATTTCTTTCTTTTTCAAACCTTTAAATACCGTTTTGATGGCTATCTTGCCATCCATTATTTTTGCTATCGTTATTTATTATGTTTTTTCTCCGCCTGTTTTATGGTTTAGTAAAAAGTTACCCAAAACATGGGCCGTCATTTTGGTTTATGCATTGACGATAGTATTACTGGTTTTTGCTGGGGTTGGATTGATACAAGTGATTGTTTCTGAAGCCCAAGAGTTGATTGAACAATTTCCTGAAATTGCTAGTCAAACGCAACAGTCCATTACTTCATTTTTTGATCAGACACCTGTAAAAGAACAAATAGATCAGGTGTTTTCAACGATTGATGATCGTGTTGCTCAACTTGTTGACTACATTGGTGATAATTGGCAGGAAGGGGCACAAGGCTTAGGGTCTTTTTTCTCTGCAGTTTCTTCAACGGTTATTACCATATTTACAGGGCCAGTAATAGCTTTCTTTTTGTTAAAGGATAAAGATAATTTTTATCGTTCATTAAAAGCGCTGATTCCTCCGCATATGCGAGCTGATTTTCATGCGTTGGCAAAAGAAACGGACCAACAAATTGGTGCCTTTTTAAAAGGTCAGATTTTTTCAGCACTTGCTTTGGGGGTTATGTATTGGGTTGCTTTTTTGATTATGCGCTTAGACTATGCAACGATTATTGCCACGCTAGCAGGTGTGCTAAGTATTATTCCATATGTGGGCGCGTTGATTGCTTTTGTACCGGGGTTATTTATTGCTTTTCAAAATTCGTTTTCTTATGCCGTGATTTTTGTTATTGTATGGTTTGTGGTTCAGTCCTTGCATGATAATTTAGTGGTACCCAAAGTAATGGGGGATCGTTTGAAGATCCATCCGTTAACCATCATGATTGTCATTTTGGTGATGGGGGATTTATTAGGATTCATGGGTATTTTATTTGGAATTCCTATTTATTCGATGCTAAAGATTATTATTCGGTATGTCTTTAACAGATTGAAAAAACGCTACGAAAGAATCTATCCCGAAAAAGGAAAGTATGAGTAAGGATGGCTAGGAATCTGATAAACATTAAATGGCAGGAGCCAATTTGAAACTTTTTCTAAACTTTTCTTCAATGTCTCTTGCTAAGGCTTTTCATTGTATATGAATACCACTATAATAAGAGGAGTATTTCTAGGAAAAGAGAGAATAAATGAATAAAAAGAATGTTTTAACAAAAGAAAATCGCATTGATTACGGCGTTATTCTGCCTGTTTTCATCTTATGTATCGTCGGTCTTGTTTCTTTATATGTTGCCTCTGATCAAAACCCGTTAACGTCTGTTAATCCTTGGAAAGATGTGTTACAACAAGGTGTTTGGTATCTGGTCGGGACGATTGCTGTTGTTATCATTATGCACATTCCTTCCAAATGGATTTGGAAGTTAACCCCTTATATTTATGGGGCTGGCCTTATTGTTATGGGACTTTTAGTGAAATTTTATGATCAAGCAATGTTTGATGCTACAGGCTCAAGAAACTGGTTTCGCTTTGGTTCGTTTACCGTACAGCCTGCAGAGTTGATGAAAATTGCCATGATTTTAATGTTGGCATTAGTAGTGACTTCTCATAATGCGGCTAGAAAAGAACGCACTTTAAAATCAGATGGATTATTGATAGTAAAAATGCTAGCTGTAACAATTCCGGTGTTACTTTTGGTGATGTTGCAAGATGACTTTGGAACAATGCTAGTGTTCTTAGCAATTTTCGGCGGCGTTTTTTTAATGTCTGGTATTTCTTGGAAAATCATTATACCCGTAGTGGCCGTTGTTTTATTTGTTGGTGTCGGAACGATTGCTTTAGTTTTAAGTGATGGTGGTCGTGAATTACTTAAAGATCTAGGGTTGTTTTCAGATTATCAATTTGCTCGCATCGATACTTGGCGTGATCCATTTCATGATGTGACTGGCGATTCGATGCAAGTCGCCTCTTCCATTATGGCGATTGCTTCTGGCGGTATGTTTGGTAAAGGATTCAATACTAGTGAAATTGTTGTCTCTGTTAGAGAGTCCGATATGATTTTTTCTGTTATCGGTGAAAATTTTGGTTTTATCGGTAGTACTTTTGTTGTTTTACTTTATTTTGTTTTGATTTATCGCATGATTCGCGTTTGTTTTGATACAAACAATGAATTTAATGCCTATATTTCCACGGGAATCATTATGATGATTTTATTTCATGTTTTTGAAAACATCGGAGCAAATATCGGTCTATTGCCTTTAACAGGGATTCCGCTTCCTTTTATTAGTCAAGGTGGTTCTGCGTTATTGAGTAATATGATTGGTATTGGCTTGATTTTGTCCATGCGTTTTCAAATGACAGAGGAATAAATAGAAAAGGTAGGAAAAAGAAATGTTAGATTTTTATTGGTATCCGAAATGTGGCACATGTAAAAAAGCCTTGAAATGGTTAGAAGCGAATGATATTCAAGTAGAAACGATTGATTTAGTTCAAAA
>DXDB01000118.1 GCA_019115705.1 Candidatus Tetragenococcus pullicola
AGATGACGCAGACAGAAAAATACAACAATCCAATCGTTTTAGAGCGAGCGGATCCTTGGGTTTATAAACATACAGATGGCTATTATTACTTTACTGGCTCTGTACCAGGCTATCAAAGTATAGAGGTGAGACGGGCTAAAAGCTTGAACGACTTACAAAATGGAGAAATCGTATCTGTATGGCAGGCTCCAGAAACAGGTTTGATGAGCCAATTGATCTGGGCTCCAGAAATTCATTTCATCAATGGTAAATGGTATATTTATTTTGCCGCAAGTGATGATGGGGACAAACGTAATTCAAAACATCATCATCGTATGTTTGTAATCGAAAATAGTCATGAAGACCCAATGAATACAGACTGGGTAGAAAAAGGACAAGTGGTTACCCAGTTTGAAAGCTTTAGTCTGGATGCCACGGTATTGCAACTTCATGGGAAGCTTTACTATATTTGGGCGCAACAAGACCCTCGTATTCCCGGAAATTCGAATTTATATCTATCAGAAATGGAAAATCCTTGGACCTTGAAAGGAAAACAAACTTTATTGAGTATACCTGAGTATGACTGGGAAAAAATTGGTTATAAAGTGAATGAGGGAGCTGCCGCAATTGTCCGTAATGGAAAAGTTTTTGTGACTTATTCAGGAAGTGCAACAGATGAAAACTATGCGATGGGTTTATTGTGGGCTAATGAAGAGGACGATTTACTCAATGGTTTTTCTTGGCATAAAGCTAAAGAGCCAGTGTTTGTTTCTTCTGAAAAGAATCATTTATATGGGCCTGGTCACAATTCGTTTACTCGAAGTGAAGATAATGAAAAAGATGTGCTCATTTATCACGCACGGCCTAAGAAAAATGACATGGAGGATCCATTAAATAATCCAGATCGTCATGCCAACGCTCAAGTCTTTACTTGGAATGAAGCAGGGTTTCCTGTTTTTGGAGAACCAGGAGAGTAGATGTGCACAAGACATATGACTGATGAAATTTTTTCATTTTGTCATATGTCTTTTTTTATAGCTATTTATTAATAAAAATATTAATAACAGAACGAATTGTTTTTGCTAAATAAGTGATATTTAACGGTATTGTTATTGACAACGCTGTATATATCCGTTAAAATTTATATAAACATTTATTTAAAGGAGGATATTATGCAAGCAAAATTAACAATCAACAAAAGCAATGAATTTGCCGAAGTAGATCCAAGATTGTATGGTTCTTTTATTGAACATCTAGGAAGAGCGGTCTATGGTGGTATCTATCAACCAGGACATCCTGAAGCAGACGAAAAAGGATTTCGAAAAGACGTCATGGAGTTAGTCAAAGAATTAAATGTTCCTTTGGTTCGCTATCCTGGAGGAAATTTTGTTTCTGGCTATAATTGGGAAGATGGCGTTGGACCGGTGGAAGACCGTCCTAAAAAGCTTGATTTGGCATGGCGTTCTTTGGAGACTAATGAAGTTGGAATTCATGAATTTGCTGAATGGGCTGAAGAAGTGGACACCGAAATCGATATGGCAGTGAATCTTGGTACACGAGGTCTTGATGAGGCTCGTAATCTCCTAGAATATTGCAATTTTGAAGGAGGCACTTATTGGAGTGACTTACGTCGTCAAAATGGTCGTGAAAAACCATTTGGGATCAAAACATGGTGTTTAGGCAATGAAATGGATGGGCCTTGGCAAATTGGACATAAGACTGCAGACGAATACGGTCGTTTGGCTGAGGAAACCGCCAAAGCTATGAAGTTGATCGATGATTCCATTGAGTTTGTGTTGTGTGGAAGTTCAAATAGTCATATGCCAACTTTTGGTGAATGGGAATTGACTGTTTTAGATCACGCCTATGAATATGTGGACTATCTTTCTCTCCACCAATATTACGGAAATCCGGAAAATGATTTGAAACATTATCTAGCACGTTCCTTAGATATGGATGAATTCATTTCTGGTGTTACTGCGATGTGTGATGCCATCAAGGCTAAAAAACACAGTAAAAAGACAATTAATCTTTCTTTTGATGAATGGAATATTTGGTATCATTCCAACGAACAAGATAAAGAAGTGGCACCTTGGGAAGTTGGTTCACCGTTATTAGAAGATCACTATAATTTTGAAGATGCCCTTTTACTTGGCTGTATGATGATTACCTTATTAAAACATGCAGATCGGGTAAAAATTGCCTGCTTAGCTCAACTTGTGAATGTCATAGCCCCAATTATGACAGAAGAAGATGGAGAAGCGTGGCGTCAAACGATTTTTTATCCATTTGCCCAAGTTTCTAACTATGGTCGTGGCCAAGTAATTCGACCAGTTATAGAATCAGGTAGTTATAAAACAAGTGATTTTGCAGAAGTTCCTTATTTGGAAAGTATTGCCGTTCATAATATCCAAGCACAAGAAGTCGTGATTTTTGCGGTCAATCGTGGCGAAGAAAGCCTTGATTTCACAATGAACTTAGAAGGCTATGATATTACAAAAATTAAAGAGTTTTCTCAAATGGCTGGCTTTGACATTAAAGAAGTGAATAACGAAAAAGAGGAACGAGTAAAACCAGAAGCATCAGAAAGTATTCGTTTGGAAGGTCAAATTATCACAGCTGATTTAGAACCTTTGTCTTGGAATATGATTCGTGTTGCAGTTAAATAACAAAAAATGAAACATTCATTTTGAAAAGGAGTATACAATGAAGGTAACGATTTTAGATGAGAAACAAGGACCAATCATCAGTAAGTATATTTACGGACACTTTGCTGAACACTTAGGACGTTGTATTTATGATGGCCTCTATGTGGGAGAAGATTCAGAAATCCCTAATAAGAATGGTATGCGTACCGATGTTGTGGAAGCTTTAAAAAATATCGATATTCCTGTACTTCGTTGGCCGGGAGGCTGTTTTGCAGATGAATATCATTGGCAAGATGGAATTGGCGATAAAGAATCACGTAAAAAAATGGTGAATACTCATTGGGGTGGTGTTACCGAAAACAACCATTTTGGTACCCATGAATATTTTGAATTAATCGACCAGCTGGGGTGTGATGCTTATGTCAATGGAAATGTTGGAAGTGGCACAGTACAAGAAATGCAAGAATGGGTCGAATATATGACCATGCCTGGCGTTTCCCCGATGGCAGACCTTCGTCGTGAAAATGGTCGTGAGAAACCTTGGAAAGTTCCTTTCTTTGGTGTTGGAAATGAATCCTGGGGTTGCGGAGGCAATATGCGCCCTGAGTATTATGCAGACTTATACCGTCGTTATCAAACCTATGTCCGTCAATATGGGTCGGATCATATTTATAAAATTGCTTGCGGTCCAAATATTGATGATTATCACTGGATGGAAAAAGTCATGGAAATAGCAGCACCTTTCATGGATGGAATCAGTTTGCATCATTATGCGTTGACAGGTGCTTGGGAAGATAAAGGGCCAGCTCTTGATTTTCCTGAATCTCAATGGTGGAGCTTAATTGCTAGTGCCCAAAAGATGGACGAATTAATCACCAAACACAGTACCATCATGGATAAGTATGATCCAGAAAAACGAGTAGGGTTGATCGTTGATGAATGGGGATCATGGTTAAGTGTGGAGTCTGGGACAAATCCTGGCTTTTTATATCAACAAAATACCATTCGCGATGCCATGGTAGCCGCAGTTACGTTAAATATTTTCCATAAACATGCAGATCGTGTACACATGGCTAATATTGCGCAAACTGTAAATGTTTTACAAGCTATGATTTTAACAGAAGGCGACAAAATGGTGAAAACACCAAGCTATTATGTCTTTGAATTGTACAAAAATCACCAAGACGCACAATTGATCGATAGTTTTGGTGATAGCAGTGAGACCGTTAGTTACACTGTTTCTAAAAAGAATAACCAGCTTACGATCTCTCTGTGTAATTTTGATTTAACAGGTAATCAAACCCTTGAATTTAAACTTGGCAATGTCGTTAAAGTTGACTCTGCTCAGTATATCGTCGGTGAAAAGATGGATAGTCATAATGACTTCGAGAATCCAGAAACAATCAAAATTCAAGAATTTACGGATTATGATACATCAAATGGCTTAAGTGTCACTGTACCTGCTATGTCTGTGACTACTTTGGTACTCTCGTTGTCATGAAGCAATGTATTGGCTGTGATGTAAAAGAAACAGCAGAAGCTTTTGACGTTGAGCAATTGATTGAAGAACAACTTGCCTTGGAAATCGATTTAGCAAGTGCTGAAGTAGTTGAAAGTAGAGTGGCCATTTGTAAGACTTGCCCATTTCGTTTAGAAGAAACTTGTGGTAAGTGTGGTTGCTACTATCGCTTCCGAGCAAATTTAGCAAATAAAGAGTGCCCTGTGAAACGCTGGAAATAAAATAAAAATGAGGGAGACAGCTACTATTGTTTCTCTCTTTTTTAGATGGAGGAAAAAATGAAAAATGAGAAAAATGGGGTCCATGATCCAACAATTATTCAAGAAGGAAATACGTATTACTTAGTTAGTACAGATACCACACAACCCTTAACAAGTGGTGTACCGATTCGCTCTTCTAAAGATTTGATCCATTGGAAGTTTGAAAAAACTGCACTCGATGGTGTGCCAAAAGAAGCACAACAATGGTCACATGCAAAACAATTGTGGGCGCCAGATATTTTGAAAGTAGGTAGTGAATATCGAATGTATTATTCTGCTTCAACATTTGGAAGTACCCGTTCCATGATTGGTTTAGCAACAGCTACTGACATTCTCGGAGATTGGCAAGATCAAGGAGAAATTGTAAAGACCAACGCTGAGATTGCTGATAATAATGCTATTGATGCTAATATATGTTTTGACAGAAAAAATAATCAATGGCTTGTCTATGGGTCCTTTTTTGGCGGTATCTATCTTTTACCGATTGATTCTCATTCAGGAAAACCTACACAAGAAGGGTATGGCAAAAAAATAGCGGTTCGTCCTCAAAGTGTGGAAGGAGCAATTGAAGGTCCCTTTATTTTTTATCATGAATCGACTGATTGTTTTTATTTATTTGTTTCCTTTGATTCGTTAAATGATAGCTATAATATCCGTGTGGGGCGTTCTAAAGAAATTGAAGGACCTTATCTTGATTATTGGGGACATGAAATGACAGATAGTATTACTGATCCTAATGAAGTCGGAACTAAGATGATTGGTAGCTATCAAGTGGGAGAAATGTCTCCTTTGTATGGGCCAGGGCATAATTCAATTTTTGTAGATAAAAAAACACAACAAACTTTTGTTGTTCACCATGTGCGAAGAAAACCATTCTCTGCGGATTTCTTTTTACAAATTCGTCCTTTATTTTGGTTAGAAGATGGCTGGCCAGTTGTTGGAATTTCTGAATACGATGGCAACATTCAACAAATTAAAAATGTTGATAAATGGAGTGGTGAGTGGGAGATTGTAAGCTTTAACGCTTCTTCTGAGTTGGTCTATTCTAAAAAGAGAAACGTAACTAACTTAGGAATCCTAGCTCTAGAAGGAACGTATAGTCTTGACTTAACTAAGCAAGCCATTGTTTATCAAGATAAATCAGGTGATCTTCTAATGACTGGAAGAGATACTCGTGGACAAGCAATCATGGGGAAAAAAAGAATATCTGAATAGTAAGAAGGAAAACGCTCCTTTTATAGTGAGTGGTTGAAAATTTTAGATTAGAGCTAATCAAACAGTGGATCAGCTATTCTACTAGTTAAATAGTACGATTCCTAATGATGTTTATTAATAAAATGACCATACCAAGCTATCAAAAAACACATGATCTTCATCGCTTAATAAAAGAGTGACGTTTCCTAGAAAACGTCACTCTTTAAATGCGTTGTTTGACTAATTTAAATAGAATTGTACACACTGCTGAAGCCGCAATACCTCCCACTAAAGCTTCAGGAACACCTTGAGTAAATATCACCGTGAGAATTGCTCCATATACTGCATTTCCAGCCTTTCCCATAATCTCAGCATAATCTTTTTGAAAAAGGAAATAAATCATATTCATGACTAGTATTGTATTGGTAATACTGCCTAATAAGCCTGCCAAGAATAAACTGAAGGTCTTCTTTTTTTTCGTAAATAGTTGTTGACATCCTATATAAACATAATAAGGAATGATACCAATCAAAATTCTGGGAATAAAGGCAATCAACAATGCTTTCCAGCTTCCTGATCCTGTGCTACCCAAAGGAGCGACAAAAGGAGAAAAGACAAAGGAGAGAGGCGTGATTATAATGGTGGAACGTATCATACTAATTAAACCAAAACACCCGCCCATAAATGCGCCGATTTTAGGTCCCAAAATAATCGAGGCAATGATGACTGGAATATGCAGTGTTGTTGCGTTGATTGGACCTAAAGGAATAAATCCCAGAAAAGGAACACTAGCAAATAACACTAAAATTCCTAAAAAGAAGGCAGTCAGAACCATTCGGAACGTTTTTTCTTTTTGTTTCATAATATTCTCCTTTTATACAGACATTTTAGCGATTTTTTCTTATTGTTGGTCGTTGTTTTGAAGTACGTCAGAAATGTCTGATAGAATTGTTTCAACTGTTGCTAAAGCCCCAGAGCCAAAATCGCCACAAGCTAGTAAGGATTCACGAGGTGGGATTTCTTGGAAGCCCACTTCTTTTAGAGAGGCTAAATTTCGTTGAACAATAGGATTAAGGTACATATTGGTATTCATTGCTGGAGCAATTAGCTTTGCGACTTCAGGTCGTAAAGCTAGGGCCACCGTTGAAATTAAGTCGTCAGCAATTCCATTGGCAAGCTTTCCAATAATGTTGGCACTAGCAGGAGCTACGACAAATAGGTCTGCTTGTTTTGCGAGTTCAATATGATTAATTTTGTCAGGATGGATTTCTTTCATTACATCGGTGTGGACCGGACGTTTTGAAAGCGATTGGATAGTCAGCGGTGTGATGAAATGTGTGCTACTTTCAGACATCATGACATCCACTAAAAAGCCTTTTTTTGTCAACTCGTTGGTTATATCGGCGGCTTTATAGGCAGAGATACTTCCAGTAACAGCCAATAAGATTCTTTTAGACATGTTTAGTCCTCCTTGATTTAATTCACTTCAGTACGTATCGTTTTAAAAATCAGATGGGCAATATCGGTTTTTGTTTTCGCTTCTCCAATAATTTGCCAATTTCGATCAATCAAATAGCCAATATGTTGGTTGTTATCGATGGTGGAAAGGTCATTGGCTAAGACAAAATCAGCATTGTTTTTAACCAGACTTTCTCTTGCAGTAGCGATTAGTTCTTCTTTTGAGACATCCGAAAGTAATTTAAAGCCAACCAATTTAGCAGAGGGTTGTATTTTTTTAATTCGTTGAATGACCTTGGGTGTCTTTTTTAGAACCATTAATAAATGATCAGTATCTGATGAAATTTTATGTGCTTGTGTCTCTTCAGATTCTGTAATCAACTGACGAACTTCTGCTTTTGTAAGCGGGTATTTTTTGTCTTCAAGTACATGATTTAATCTGGATAAAAAGACCTCCTCAGAAAAGCTCTGTTCATAGGAAAAATCACTGACAGCCATACTATGGATGATAACATCGTATTGATTTTGGCCTAAGAGTCTTTCTAAAGTATCAACTAAATCTTGCGTACTTTCAATAAAATAGAGTCGTAAATGATCGTTTTCAGCAGGATGAACGGCTTTTGAAGTGGTTACCAAATCGACTTCTGCTTGGTTATTTAAAAATTCTTCTGTAATCAAACGTCCTAATTGTCCTGTGGAATGATTGGTAATTGAACGTACATCGTCTATTCTTTCTGCAGTTCCTCCAGAGGTAATTAAAATTCTCATGCTTTCACTCCTAAATTGATGATTGTCCGACCAAAATGCGTTCCTTTTAATAAAGAAGAAATGGTCCCGTCAATAGCTGGTAGTAACACTTCTTGACAAGGCATTTGGGTCAATATTTGTTTATTTTCGGATAAAAATTGCCAGATTTCTTTTCGTTTTCCTTGTTCGATAGTAACAGAATCAATACCAATTAGTTGAATTCCTCGTAAAATAAATGGCAAAATAGTTGTGTTTAACTGATTTCCTCCCACATTTCCACAGGCATAAACTCGCCCGTTTTGTTTTATTTGTGGTAGAAGTCCAGATAAAAGATCACCACCAACTGTATCAATTAACGCAGATATTTTTTGTTTGCTTAAAGGTTTAATTTTATCTGCTAGAACTTCTTCAGGTTTTTTTATTTCAAGGTTTTTCCAATTTACCAGATGATTCTCCTGCTCTTTTTTTCTGGAGATAGCAGTAATGTTTTGATAGCCCAACTGTTGTAAGAGTAAAATGGCAAAACCACCAACGCCTCCTGTTGCTCCAGTGACATAAATGGGTGCTTCATTTGAAAGTCCTTGTTTATCAAGAGTTAAGACTGACAAAGCAGCTGTGAATCCAGCTGTTCCAAAGGTCATGGCTTCTTTTGTGGTGAAACTTTCTGGTAATTTGATGAGCCAATCTGTGGGAACTTGTTGTGATTGACTAAAACCACCATTTTCCAAAACACCTAAACCAAAACCAGTCGCTAAGACCTTATCGCCCACTTTGAAATCATCTGTATTGCTTTCAATGACTTCTCCTGCTAAATCGATACCTGGAATTTTCGGATATTCTTTTATTATACCACCATCTTTTGTAGCAGCTAAGGCATCTTTATAATTAATGCCTGAATATTGTACAGAGACTCGGACATGCTGCTCTTTTAATGGTTTTTCTTGTTTTCGTACCAAACCTCTAGAAAAGACATGGTCTGTTTGCGAAATTTCAAAAGCTAAATATTCTTTCATTTTCCCCACCCTTTACCAAGATGATAAAAAACATTAACAGTAACATTTTAACACATTTTCTTTTTTTAAAGAAAATAAATAAACCTTAATGATTTATGATATTGACTAAAATATTTTAAACAGTTGATCTAACAACGTTTTAAGACTTTTATACGTTCACCCATTAGGTGTACAAAAAGAACCCACTCCGTGATATTGTAAAGTCAGCAAAC
>DXDB01000011.1 GCA_019115705.1 Candidatus Tetragenococcus pullicola
GTCAATTACTAGCAATCGCTAGAGCGGCAGTTGCAAACCCACCCGTTTTAATTCTTGATGAAGCAACGTCAAGTATTGACACGAGAACAGAAACCATTGTTCAAAGTGGTATGGATGCTTTAATGGAAGGACGAACAGTTTTCGTTATCGCCCACCGTCTGTCTACCATTCGTAATTCCAATGCTATTATGGTGATGGAACAAGGACAAATTATTGAGCGTGGTGACCATGATGAATTGATAGCTCAAAAAGGTGAATACTATCAACTTTATACAGGTTCATTCGAAATGGAATAATAGATAAATGAAGCAGAATAGTCGTGAATCAAAAAAATGGTCATTTCATTTTTTTGATTCACGGCTTTTTTATTGCTTGAATTTACAATTTAAGTGCAACACCAAAAGAGACTCTTCACACCAAACCTAGTAAAATAGTGTTTACGACGACAACTATTGAAAGGGTTGATAATGATGAGCCTCTACAAATATCTTACCATAAATGAACGAGGACAGATATTTCTTCTTTATCATCAAGGGGACTCAATGAGATCCATTGCACAAGAATTAAAAAGGAGCCCTTCTACGATTAGTCGAGAACTGGCTAGAAATAAAGATTTGTCAACGTATTCTCCTTCAGCTGCTCAAGAAAAATATACAACGAATAAAGCTAAGTGTGGTCGAAAGTACCTATTAGACAATCCTGAATTAAAAACACTCGTTAAAAAGCTCTTTTTAACTGAACAATGGTCGCCTGAACAAATTGCCCATCGTATTCAGTTAGAGGAATCTGTCTTTACCCTTAGCTTTAATACGATTTATCGTGCTATTTATCGGGGTGAGTTTAATGAAGCTAATTTAAGTTATGGGAATCGTGGTGCCGTTCGAAAGTTACGACACAAGGGAAGAACACGCCATACAAAAAATCATACTGAAAAGCGTGGAAAGATTGCCATTACGCATACGATTCATGAAAGACCAGAAACCGCAAATAATCGTTCAACAGTTGGCCATTGGGAAGCAGATACCGTCCTAGGGAAAACTGGAAAGGCCTGTCTAGTCACGCTTACTGACCGAAAAACACGATTTTTACTCGCACAGAAAGTTGAGAAGAAAATTTCGATTCACGTGTCTGATTCTATGATAAATTTATTAGCTGGACTGCCAAAGCGTAAAAGAAAATCAATTACTCCAGACCGTGGAAAAGAATTTTAGAAGCATCGAGAAGTCACAAAACATTTAAATGGGATCCCTTTTTATTTCGCAAATCCTCATTCTCCTTGGCAAAGAGGTACAAATGAAAATACAAATGGACTACTCAGATAGTACTTTCCAAAAACAGAAGATTTAACAGATTGTTTAACAGAATACATTAATACTTGTATCGAAAAACTAAATAAACGTCCACGTAAGTGCTTAGGTTGGAAAACACCTTATGAGCTCTTCTTTAACAAGGCGTTGTGTTTAATTTGACAATTCAAGTGTAAAAAATTGATAAAATGATTATTTTAAATAGTATCAAACGAAAGCGAGGGACTCTTATGGCTATAACATTAAAGCAATGTACAGTAAATGACTTAGATTCTTTACAAGCAATTAGTATAGAAACATTTAAGGATACCTTTGGCGAACACAATTCTGTGGAAAATATGACTGCCTATTTAGAGGCTGCCTATAAACTAGATAAATTAAAAAATGAAATGCAAACAACCGACTCCTATTTTTATTTTCTATATGAACATGATGAGTTGGCAGGTTACTGCAAATTGAATATGAATGAAGCCCAAAATGAGAGTGATAACTTACAGGCGTTGGAAGTTGAAAGAATCTATATTAAACCAGCTTTCAAAGGTAAGGGGTACGGGAAAAAAATCATTCAACACGCTGAGGTTTTAGCCAGAAAATATGGCAAAGATGAAATATGGCTAGGAGTCTGGGAACATAACTATCCCGCTCAAGCCTTTTACGAAAAAATGGGATTTGAACGAAGAGGCGCTCATTCCTTTTTTATGGGAGACGATGAACAATTGGATTATATTTTAGGAAAAAAGATAAAAAATTAGTTTCATTCTAGACACATTTAATTAGCGATAACAGCATTAAACAACCTACTTAATTATTAATATCACAAGGGTGTGGAATGATTGGAAATTCTAAATAAAGAAAGCCTATTGATTTTTTTAAACAAAAGTGCTTAACTATGTAGTGAATTTTAATGATGTCACTCGTAAATAATTAGTATTAAAGGAGATTGTTATGCTTGCCATTAGTATAGCCAATATTGCCATCTTGGCGACGCCTTTTTATTTGTACTATCGGATTATTAATCGCTCTTCGAAAGATGCAAATTATTCTAACAAACAACAGTTTATTTTTGTTTTTATTGAAACCCTATTAGGAATAACCTTGTTGGAAATTTCTTTTCTTTTTATGGGTGTCGAGATTGATTTCCGCTATATTTTATATTCTATTTCAATGATGTATCTAGGCTGGAAGGTCACATTACCCACTATGTTGTTATTATCAGTCTATAGATTCTTTTTTCAAGATGCGACACAACCGCTTAATCACCTTTTTATGATTTTCCTTGTCATCTTCATGATGTATCAGTTAATTAAAATAATGGAAAGAAAGAACATAAACGAATTCTTGCAGCTCATTATTTTAGTTTCGTATAATGCTTTAATAGAAACAATCAGCATCCATCATATGGCGGAAGATATAAAGGATGCCTTTTTCTTTTATCTGATGTTATTAGTTCCGACTTATATTACGGTTAGTGCAGTCTATCTGCTTATGAGAGACTTGAGATTAATGCGAGAGCGAACAGATTTTGATTATCTCACAAGACTTTTAAATGTTAGAAAATTTAGAGAACGTTTAACGAACTTGGAAAAAAACCGTGAAACACCAATTAGCCTGGCAATATTGGATGTTGATTGGTTTAAAAGCTATAACGACGAGTATGGGCATGATGCTGGCGATAAAATACTGTGGGGAATCGCACAAGTATTCAATGCCTATTCAACCTGTAAAACGACTATTTACCGGATTGGTGGAGAAGAATTTGGTGTAATTATAACCGACCAGCCCTTTCACGAAGCTAAATTGATTATGGCAGATATTATGGATAACGTTGTCAATAGGCCGATTCCTATAAACCCAGATATTACAGTCAATATTACAGTATCGGTGGGGCTCGTTCACGTTCGACCTCATGAAAGTTTAAATCGAGCTTGGAAACGTGCTGATGAGAACATGTATCATGCTAAGAAAAATGGTAGAAACCAATTATATGTGGGTGAGGGGATCGCGTAATCAGAAATTTATAAACTAACATATCTGTTGTCAATAAATTGTTAGGTAAGTAGGGCTATAATTCAATTTTAGCCCTGCTTTTTATTGTCTTTTTTAAATGGTAAATATTTTGGCGGATTTTATAATGAACTTAGCCATTTAAAATACATAAACGTCAAACGCAAAATGGAAAAGTGTATGACA
>DXDB01000119.1 GCA_019115705.1 Candidatus Tetragenococcus pullicola
AATCAGAAATCTTATCGAAAATCGCATGTCCCTTTTCGATTGAATCTGCTTTTTTTTGTGATTTTTGCTTTATTTACCATGCTTATTATTAGGCTGGGCAATTTACAAATCGTTAATAGTGACCATTATGAACAACAAATCAAGGCTTCTTCCACTCGGATTATCAAAGAAAGTTCACCGCGAGGCATGATTTATGATGCTTCTAAAAATGTTTTGGTTGAAAATCAACCCAGTGCGGCGATTTCATTTACTCGAGGACTGGATATGCAGGCCAAAGATTTATTGACGATTGCCAATAAATTAAGTGAAATGATCAGTATCAAAAATGATGATTCATTGACAGAACGTGATTTAAAAGATTTTTGGCTTGCGGATGAAACACATTTAGAAGAAGCTCGAGATCAATTATCCAAAGAGCAATCACAATTGGATGCTTCAGAAGAATATCAAGCCATGGTCGACAAGGTTTCTGACGATGACATAAACTTTGATGAGGATACGTTAAAAGTTGCGACTATTTTTACGCGTTTAAATAATGCCCAACAATTATCAACGGTTTTTGTCAAAAATGAAGAGGTAACGAATGAGGAAATTGCCATTATTGCTGAGCACGCCAAAGAATTGCCAGGTGTATCCACGGATATGGATTGGACAAGAAAAGTAGTAGCTAGTAATGAGTCATTAAAAAGTGTGCTAGGAACGGTTCAAAATGGCTTGCGTGCCGAAAATGCCACTGAATTCTTGGAAAAAGGCTACGCACTAGATGATCGGATTGGCACTAGCTTTTTGGAAAAACAATATGAAGAAGTGTTGCAAGGAAAAAAATCCGAACAAGAAATTACTATTAATTATGAAGGAAAAATTGAATCTCAAAAAGAAATTGATGCAGGTGCTAAAGGCGATAACTTGGTATTATCAATCGATTCAAAATTTCAATCGAAAGTGGATAAAATTGTGAAAGATGTTTTTCAAGGCTTGGTTGATGATGGTTATGCCAAGTATTCTCCAGGCGCCTATGTCGTTGCGATGAATCCTAAAACAGGTGGCATTTTAGCGATGTCAGGGTATTACCATGATATTGAATCCAAAAAAATCGAAGAAAATTCCATTGGAACCTATACCAACGCCTTTGTACCCGGATCAGTTGTTAAAGCAGCCACTTTAACAGCAGGCTGGCAAACTGGTGCGATCAAAGGCAATCAAGTTTTGTATGATCAACCGATTTACTTACAAGGATCCAATCCCAAAGCTTCTATCTTTAACCCAACTGGTGCGAATAACCAAAACCTTTCGGCACGTCAAGCGCTAGAAGTTTCTTCTAACTCCTATATGATGCAAATTATTTTAAAAATGTTGGGAATCAATTATAGTGGAGAAAAAATCTACATGCCATCGGTGACGAGTCAAAAAGAAACGTTTAACAATGTTCGAAAAGCCATGAATGCCTATGGGTTAGGAATAGAAACCGGAGTGGATTTGCCAGGAGAAGAAGATGGGATTAATACTCCTGTAGATGAGCTGTCAGATGCCAATAATGACGGTGGTAAAATCTTAGACCTCTCTTTTGGTCAGTTTGATACGTATACACCAATCCAGTTGGCCCAATATGCTTCCACAGTTGCCAATGGCGGCAAACGCATGGAACCTCATTTAGTTTCAGAAATCTATGAAAATAATGAAGAAGGTGGATTGGGCGAACTAAAAGAAACAATCGAGCCCAAAGTCTTGGATGAAGTGGATATAAGTGATGAAAATATGAAAATCATTCAAGGTGGATTTTATGATGCTGTCCATGGCTCAGGTGCTTTTACAACGGCTCGTTCCTTACAAAGTGCCAAAATGGATCTTTCTGCCAAAACAGGGACAGCAGAATCAACCGTGACCGTTGATGGAAAATTAATTGATGTCGATAATTTAAATGCTGTTTCTTATGGACCTACGGAAGACCCTGAAATTGCGGTGTCTGTCGTTATACCACAGTTACAAGGGAAAAATCGTGGCACGCCAAATTTAGAAATGGTTAAACAGATTATGGATGCCTATTATGAGTTGTATAAATAAAAAAGAAGATTCGTAGGACTGCTTACGAATCTTCTTTTTTTATCGATAGTATGGTAAACTGACAAAGAAATGGAGGATGTTTCGGTGAAAGAATTGAAGGTAGAGGACTTAACAAAAACCTATGGGGAGAAAAAACTATTTGAAGATATTTCCTTTCTGATTCACGAAAAGGATCGAGTGGGACTTATTGGCGTCAATGGAACTGGAAAATCGTCGTTGTTAAGTATTATTTCAGGACATCAATCTGGTGATGGGGATCGGCAGACGGTATTTTATCCTAGCGACTATCGAATCGGTTATCTATCCCAACAAACAGATTTTGATCCAGAAAAAACTGTGTTAGAA
The DNA here is from genome assembly GCA_019115705.1 of Candidatus Tetragenococcus pullicola. Taxonomy (GTDB): domain Bacteria; phylum Bacillota; class Bacilli; order Lactobacillales; family Enterococcaceae; genus Tetragenococcus; species Tetragenococcus pullicola. Next base: position 2,407 of record DXDB01000119.1, read on the forward strand.
ACTGTCTTTCAAGGAGAAAGTGTACAGTTAAAAACAGTGAAAGCCTACGAAAAAGCATTGATGCAATTGTCAGCCAATGGGTCAGATTCAATGATTCAAAAAGCTTATGCCAAAGCAGAAGCGGCGATGAATGAAAAAGATGCGTGGAATACAGATACCAATGCAAAGATCATCTTACAAAAATTAGGTATCAGCCAATTGGACCAAAAAGTTGGCGCTTTATCAGGTGGTCAGAAAAAACGTGTCGGCTTGGCTCAAGTGTTGATTGACGAGCCTGACTTATTACTCTTAGACGAACCCACCAATCATCTTGACTATGAGGCCATTCAATGGTTGGAAGAGTATTTAAATAGATACCAAGGAGCCGTTTTATTGGTCACGCATGATCGTTACTTTCTTGATCGCGTAACCAATCGAATTTTTGAGTTATCTTTTGGTAAACTTTATGAATATAAAGGAAATTATCAAGACTACGTTTTACAACGGTCACAAAGAGAACAAATCGAAAGTGATCAAGAAGAAAAAAGAAAGCAACTTTACAAAAAAGAATTGGCTTGGATGCGTGCAGGAGCGAAAGCACGAACGACAAAACAGCAAGCACGTATCGATCGATTTGAAGACTTAGAAAAAAATCTTCATCAAGTACAAACGAATGGGGATGTAGCCATTGATTTTGCCACCAAACGTCTAGGAAAACAGGTGCTAGAAATAAAAGACGGTTCTTATCAGATTGAAGACCAAACGATTTTGAATCATTTTGATTTATTGATCACCAAACGAGAACGCCTAGGAATCACTGGTGAGAATGGAACAGGCAAGACCACGTTGTTGAATATTTTAGCCGGGCAGATTCCCTTAACCAGTGGTACGCTCATTGTGGGTGAAACGGTTCGTCTGGCTTATTATAAACAACAAGGAGAAGCGATGAATCCTGACCAACGGATGATTAGCTACTTGCAAGAAACTGCCGATCAAGTGCGCCGTAGTGATGGTACACAAATTAGTGTGGCAGAAATGCTTGAACAATTCTTATTTCCACGTTTTATGCATGGTACAAAAATCGGCAAGCTTTCCGGTGGTGAAAAACGGCGCTTGTATCTGTTGAAGCTTCTGATCGAACAGCCCAATGTATTATTGTTGGATGAACCAACCAACGACTTAGATATTGATACGTTGACAATCTTAGAAGATTATTTACAGGATTTTCCAGGAGCTGTCCTCACGGTTTCTCATGATCGCTATTTCTTAGATAAGGTGGCTGAAAAGTTACTTATCTTTAAAGGAAAGGCACAAATCAATCATTATTATGGCTCGATTATTGATTATTTAGCCATTAAAGACCTTCCTACTCAAGAAAAAGCAAAAGAAAAAGCGCCTGCCAAGGTAAAAAAAGAGACGACGAAAAAGAAATTAACCTACAAAGAACAGCAGGAATGGGCCGCCATTGAATCTGAAATCGAAGCCTTGGAGATAAAAACAGAAGAAATACAAGAAGCAATGAATCACCAGGGGGACGACTATACGAAATTACAAGAGTTACAAGAGGAACTTTCACAAGTTGAAAGTCGCCTAGAAGAAAAGATGTCTCGTTGGGAATATTTGAGCGAATTTGCAGATAGTTAAGGGGGAAAGACAGATGGAAGAAGCTTATTTAGATTTAGGAAGAAAAATTTTAGAAGAAGGACACCCTAAAGAAGATCGTACCGGTGTAGGAACGCTAAGTATTTTTGGCCAACAAATGCGTTTTGATTTGAGTCAAGGGTTTCCTTTACTGACAACCAAGAAAGTACCTTTTGGATTGATTAAAAGTGAATTACTATGGTTTTTAAAAGGGGATACCAATATTCGTTTTTTGTTAGAACATAAGAATCATATCTGGGATGAGTGGGCTTTTGAACGCTATATTCATTCCAAAGATTATCATGGTCCGGATATGACAGATTTTGGACGGAGAAGTTTAGTTGATGAAGCTTTTAATGACCAATACAAACTAGAGTCCAAGAAATTTTGTCAGAAAATTTTAGAGGATCCTAGCTTTGCTAAAACGTATGGTGATTTAGGAAAAGTCTACGGCTATCAATGGCGACATTGGCAGACTACGACGGGGGAGACGATTGATCAAATCAAAGACGTGATCGAAATGATCAAGACGACTCCTGATTCTAGACGGCTGATTGTTTCAGCTTGGAATCCAGAAGATATTCCGAGTATGGCACTTCCTCCGTGTCACACTCTTTTTCAATTCTACGTCAATGACGGCAAGCTGAGTTGTCAATTGTATCAACGTAGTGGCGATGTTTTTTTAGGAGTTCCTTTTAATATTGCTAGCTATGCTTTGTTGACGCATTTGATTGCCCATGAAACAGGCCTTGAAGTGGGAGAGTTTGTCCATACGCTAGGAGACGCTCATCTTTATAAAAACCATATCGAACAAATGAAAGAGCAATTATCCAGAGAGGTACGCCCCATGCCACAATTGCAATTAAACCCAGAGAAGCATTCGATTTTTGATTTTGAAATGAGGGATATTAAACTTTCTGGCTATGATCCTCATCCGGCTATCAAAGCACCAATCGCTGTCTAAGAAAGGAGGGTCTTGCGATGATAAATGCAATCTGGGCCCAAGATGAAAAAGGTTTGATTGGTAAACAGAACCAAATGCCCTGGCATCTTCCGAACGATTTGGCTTATTTCAAAAAAATGACGATTAATCATACGATAGTCATGGGGCGAAAAACGTTTGAAGGATTGGGGGGCAAACCTTTGCCGAAACGCCAAACGATTTTGCTTTCAAAAAATGAAAATTATCATCCAGACGGGGTCACGGTTTTTCATACCGTTGAAGAAGTTCTTGCTTTTGCGAAAAAAAGTAAGGATCCTGTTTTTATTGCTGGTGGCGCTATGATTTATCAAGCTTTTTTACCATTTTGCGAGGTTTTGTATCGGACGGTCATTGAGAAAAGTTTTGAAGGGGATGCTTATTTTCCAACGATTGATTGGACACAATGGAACCTAGTTGCTTCAAAACCTGGAATTGTTGATGAAAAAAATCAGTATACCCATCGTTTTGAAACGTACGAAAGAGTCAAATAAGTGTAAAAAAAAAGACGGCGTATCACGTCGTCTTTTCGTTTTAGGTATAAAATAAAACGGAGAAGAAAATTAAAATGGCGCCTAGTAAGACAAAAAGATGCCAAATGACATGCATAAAGCGAACGTTTGTCTTGCTATAAAAATAAGCGCCTAATGTATAGGCCACGCCACCTGAGGCTAAAAGAATGGTGCCCCAAAGTCCTAAAGCTTGTGTTAAGGGATGAAAAGTTAATAAACATGACCAACCCATCAAGATATAAATGAGCGTGGAAATTTTTGAAACCTTTTCTGTTTTATGTAAAGTCAGTGATTTGTAGATGATTCCAGAAATAGCCAAGGTCCAAATAACTCCCAATAAAGTCCAGCCGCGCCAACCCTGAATGCTCAATAAACAAAAAGGGGTGTAACTTCCGGCAATCAAAAGATAGATCGTCGCATGATCAAAAACTTGAAAGACCTTTTTAGCTTTGGTAAAAATTAAACTATGAAACAAGGTCGAAAATAAGAAAAGTAAAATCATCGTTGATCCATAAATTGCATAAGAGACAACATGAAGTGCTGAGCCTAAACGAGCACCTTTCACTAGCAAAACAACGAGACCAGCGATACTCAAGCCAAAGCCGATTCCATGAGTCACCGCGTTTAAAACCTCATTTACAATCCAATACTTTCGTGTAAATTTTGAAGCTTGCATAAATTTTACCTCTTTTCCAAACAATTTTAATGAAAAAATAACGATGCTCTGTTATACTTAGACTATTGAAAGCTTAGTTTAATTTTACACCAAATTGAAGTTGTTTTGAAGAAGAGAGTGAAGAAAATGGCAAATCTTAAGATAGTGACTGATTCTTCTTGTACGATGGATAAAAACTTACGAGATGAATTAGAAATTCACATGGTTCCTTTATCAGTCATGATCGATGGAACCATTTACCAAGATGATGATAATCTGTCTGGTGAACAGTTTATGAATATGATGGCTGATGCTAAGGAATTACCTAAGACCAGTCAACCACCAATTGGCGAGTTTGTGGAATTTTATAATGAACTAGGAAAAGATGGGAGTCAAATCCTTTCAATCCATATGACCAAAGCTTTAAGCGGGACAGTAGAAGCAGCACGTCAAGCAGCAAATATAAGCCACAGTACAGTGACAGTTATCGACTCTGGCATGATCGACCAATCCTTATCCTTTGCAGTCATTCGGGCAGCAGAAATGGCGCAAGCGGGAAAAGGCTTAGAAGAAACCGTGACAGAAGTCGAAAACGTATTAAGTCATTCCAAATTATACATCGGTTTGTCAACCTTAGAAAATCTAGTCAAAGGCGGTCGAATTGGTCGTGCGACTGGCATGTTATCCAACATTCTAAATATGCGCGTGATCATGGAATTGACCAATAACGAATTGGTTCCTGTTTTAAAAGGACGAGGTGTCAAAACGTTTAATAAATGGTTCGAAGGCTTGAAAAAAGACTTACGCAACAATCCCAACGTTCAAAAAATCGGTATTTCTTATGCTGGTGGTTTAGAACAATGCGAGAAATTCAAAAGAGAACTGCAAGAACTATTTCCTAGTATGGACATTTTCTTGCTTCACACAACGCCTATTGTTGCTACTCATACAGGTTCGGGTGCTTTTGCCATCATGTACTATTGAGAATAAGAAAAAACGGAAAAGAGGGATACAACCGAAGCATCGGTCGTGTTCCTCTTTTTAGGACTTAAAAAATATCAAATTTACGATTAAGAAGATGCCTACGATTACAAGATAGGCAAAGTAACTATGGAGAAGTCGCTCTCAATATAGAAGAAAGAGAAAGTAAGTCCGTCGTTTTGTTGGGAAATTTTCATAAATATTTTATTTTTACAAAGGAAATCGGGAATTTCGTGAAGAATGCGTCATTTTTTGGTAAAATAAGAACTAGTTTGTAGAAAGGGGACAAGAGTCAATGAAAGTGCAAAAAGCAATTCCAGCAATTATTGGTGTTGCTATCATTTCATTTTTTACCTGTATGATTCTTTTTAGAACTTTTCCAAAGGCACCATCCCTTTTAAAAGAACCTAAAACAGAAATGGATAATCATTACAAAGATAACATACATTATACGGCTATCGGTGATTCGTTGACAGAAGGTATTGGCGATGATACTGGTCGAGGTGGATTTGTTTCCTCGGTTGCCAATGGTCTTCAAGATGAGCTAGCTTTAACGAGTGTAGAAATTGATAACTATGGCGTTTCAGGAAATCGTAGTGACCAAATTCTAAAACGCATCACTGAACAAGAAGATCTACAAAAAAATATTACTTCTTCTGATATTATTACCTTGACAGTTGGTGGTAATGACGTGATGAAAGTGATTAAAGGAAACATTTTTGGTTTGACGATTCAAAGCTTTGAACGACCTCAAAAAAAGTATGCCAAGAACTTAAAAACTATTTTGGAAACGATCCGTGAATTAAATTCGGAGGCGCCGATTTATGTTTTAAGCTTTTACAATCCTTTTTATTTTAATTTTCCTGAAATTACCGATATGCAGACGATTGTTTCAAATTGGAACCAAGCGTCAGAAGATATCGTCGAACAAGAAGAAAAAGCTCACTTTATTGATATTAATGAGTTGATCACAAATGGTAGTCATGAAGAGCCCACTGTTGGAACAAGTGAAAGTCAAGAGGAAACACCGAACTCTGAAAACTTAAATCGAATCAAAAATGATTTGTTAAGTGATGCTGATAATTTTCATCCCAATAATTTAGGGTATCAACTGATTTCTAAAAAAGTGAGAGCAGAAATTGTTCGCACCAAAGAGGAATGGCTATTGGAGGAAGCAAATTAATGAAGAATAAAAAGCATGCTGGAAAGGAAAAGGAAACAACTTTTTCTTGGAAAAAAATAAATCCTTGGAAGGTTGCTTTCCTATTTTTAGTCGGTATTCTTGTCGGTGGAGGCATTTTTCTTTATTCAAGACTCACTGAAGAAAGAGAAATTTTGACAGATGAGGTACCGGCCATCGTAGCAAAGGAAGGAACACCTGTTTTATCGGTGAATAGTAATAAAGAACAAATTAATTCACTGATTGATTTTTATCTAGAACAATATCAAAAAGATTCCGATGTCAAGTATCATTTTACGCTTGAAGATCAGGCCTTGTTGACAGGTGAATTTAAAATCTTGAATTATCCGCTCACCTTTTACCTTTATTTTGACCCATATGTCACGGATAATGGCAATGTTCAACTAAAAGCGTCCAGCCTTTCCATTGGGACGTTGACAATACCAATCAAGCAAGTAATGTCGATGATAGAAAAGAATTTTAAATTACCAGATTGGGTGGAGGTTGATCCAGATGAACATCTGATTATGATTCGTTTTGACCAATTTCGCTTACAAAACGGCTTATTTATTCGAGCTGAAAAAATTGATTTAGTTGACGATACGATCCAAATCAATTTATACTTACCAAAAGATTCTCAAAAGGAGTGATTAC
>DXDB01000120.1 GCA_019115705.1 Candidatus Tetragenococcus pullicola
GATTTTAAAATCAGTCGGTTTATTTTTTGTTACTGGTAGCATATAAATCACTACCCTTTATTTAAGAGAAACACAGCTCTTTAATACAGTGGCTGTTGTTTACCTTATGTCTTAATGTTACATTCAAAGTCTAGACAATTATGATAATCTTTAGTGTATCTCTTCTTGACACTGTTTATATCTAAATTGAGGTGGACTTTTTTGGATTCAAAGCTACATCGACTTCATTTTTTTCTTTGTAATTCGTTTCGAATTTTTCGACTCAGGCATCCGCCAATCGCACTTCTCTGGCATCTTCATTCTTCACATAGTTGCTTCTTAATTGTCTATTTTTAACTCTTTCTGGGCACACAAGTTAGACAGTTACTTTAAGCATATACAAAACAACAACATTTGCTAAAAAATCATATTGTTTATTTCTCTAAAGAAGCGCATCAGGCGATTCTGGTAAAATTTGACCACCATCAATCACTAACGCTTGACCAGTGATAAATTTTGCCTCTTTACTGGCAAAGAAAACAGCTGCAGTCCCTATATCTTCTGGTTCTCCTAGCTCATGAGTCGGGATGGTTTTCTCCATTTCTTTTAAATAGTCTTCTCCTTGTTCAGCTAGTCCTTCTGTTGCAATATTTCCTGGTTGCACTGCATTAATCGTTATGCCATATTTTGCATATTCAAGTGCAACACTACGCATGAAGCCCAAATTACCTGCCTTACTGGCCCCGTAGTGAGACCAACCTGGATAGCCAGTAATCGGCCCAGTTATCGAAGAAGTCAAAATGATCCGACCGTAACTTCTCTCTTTCATAAGTTCAGCAGCCTTTTTTACTGTTAAAAACATGCCTTTTAAATTAACATTCATTACATTGTCCCATTCTGTTTCAGTCATATCAGCAAGTCTTGTTTGGGGATAAATCCCGGTATTGGCACATAGGATATCGAGCTTTCCATATTTTTCGACCACTTTTTCAAAAACTGCCGTTACCTTTTGGCTATCAGCGACATCTAAAGGATAAAAATCAACTTCTAACTGTCTGGCTGTTTCCCGTCCTGTTTTTTCATCAATGTCACAAATCACTACCTCTGCTCCGGCCTTTTTCAACATCTCACAAATGCCACGTCCAATGCCTTTTGCGCCACCTGTCACTATTGCTACCTGATCTTTTAAACAAAACATCTTGCTTCCTCCTTCTTCTTTATAAAAATTCTTGATCGAACCTTGTTACCTTTTAAACTTGTCTTCTCTTATTATCATGGCACAATTTATTTCATTTTTCCAATAATAACCAAAAAGCTGTACCCTTTTATATAAGGATACAGCCTTTCTTTTATTTGTTTATTAACTCTTTCAAGGCATCATAGCTCTTTGAAAAATCATGCGGATATGTCTTTTTAATAGCCGCCAACTCTTGAATCATAGGCACTAACTTTTCAGGGTCTTTTTCGGTCGTGTGTTGAATATACTTCAAATCTTCAAACCAATTATAATACGAAGAGCTTGCTTTGCCGTAACTATTATCAAAAACCAGACATGGTGTTTGAGTGATTACACAAAAGATCATGCCATGTAAGCGGTCGGTAACAACAACTTCACTAGATTTGATTTGATCCAATTTGCGTTCAAATAACCAGTTGATTTCTGACAAACGCACAATATCTTTATTGCCACTTTCTAGATCATCGCCATCATAAATTTTAAAAGGAACGACAGTATCCGTTTGTTCCACATCTTCTCCTAGATATTTTAAATGATCCGTCAAAGTAGCAAGGAGTTGATCGGAAGTGACCTTTTCATCGTCTTCACGCATAACGTATAAAATACCATCGCGTGTAAAATCTGGACGGTCTGGTTGTAAAGAAAGAACAATATCAGCTGTATAAATAACTTCATTATGAAAATGTTCTTTAAAGTAATCATAAGACTGTGTTTCACGAGCTACGATTGTTAAATTGGGATTCTTTCCATAAGCTTCCACACTTAAGGCGAGTTCTTTTTGCCCTTGTTCTGTATCAGCAAAATTCACCGATTGAGGGAAAGAAATGGTCTTATTGTCCGTAAAGGTCGAAAATACTTTTCTTCGTGCCGTTTCGTGATTCAAATAAAAGCTCCCGATATTCCCACCTCCAGAATAACCAATCATGTCATCTGAACGTAAATGTGGTAATAAGGCCTTGATGGCTGTATCTGTTTGTGGTTCGGTGATTTCAACATAGACAATTTCTGGAAAGTTTTTCTCAAAGAAACGTTTTTCAGCATATGCAATCGCCAAATCCCCCAAATTATTGTAAGTAGGTACGCCAAACATAAAAAAACGTTGACGGTCTTTTGGTAGTTGCTCCAATAGTTTTTCTAGACTGATTTGATCGATAGAATAGGCTAAATTTAAATTTTCTAAATCTGCTTGATTATTTACTGCCATTACAATCTCTTCCTCTCATTTTCTAATTAAAGCATCTATTTCTACTATACTATCTTTAAAAAAATCTGTCCAAAAGAAACGTTTTTTTTACAAATATCCTAATTTTTTTATCACATTTCGAACTTCTTTTTCTCGTTTTTCAGGTGTCTGACAAAATAAAATGGTATCACCTAGACGTGCAATAAAGGTATAAGTTCCATCATTTCTTTGTGAATAAAACCTATACTCTTTTAAAGAGAAACCATTCTGGTCAAACAAATCAGGCTCTTTTTCTTTCAAAAGTTCCTTTGTCTTTAGGAATGAATCATTGGCTTGTTCACTTTCTCCGAATGTATAAAATTCAATGCTATTGTCTGGATCTTTGGCAATTTGAGCAGTCTTTGCTTGATCAAAAAAAATACGGTTAGTATTCTTTTTCAGTGAAAAACCACGCTCTTTCATTTCTTTCGTAAATTCTTCTACTTTCATAATATTTGCTTCATTGGGAATAATACCCCCAACAAGAATAAAAAGTGCCATAAAAAAAGGAAGTATACTAAGTAGAATAACAGCAACCATTTTCCCGCTGTTGTCATAGACTGAACGACGAGGATTTTGAGCATCGATTTCTTTTCTAAATAAAGAGGCAGCCTCTGTACCAAAAGTTTTTTGAATCCAATCTTTATTCTCAAAGAAATCTTCGGACTGATTTGGAAATAAAAGAGTACTGTGTCCCTTATGAAATAATTGACTATCACAATAAAGCGTAAAAAATATCAGTAATGGCAATAATTTCTCATTTTTTTCTTCAATATGAAGATAGTATCGAGCCAAATGATGTCGAAAACTAAACGGACGGCTCAACTGGGCAACTTGCTCTTCATCTTCGTAAAATTTTATTCCTTGTATTTGCTCGTGCTTAAAGGTTTTTCCTGAAAGATTTCTGTTATGTCTTTGAAGGACCACTTGTTTTGGAAATTTTCCTGATTGTTTAACATAAAAAGATCCT
>DXDB01000121.1 GCA_019115705.1 Candidatus Tetragenococcus pullicola
GTAAAATCAATAGCATGTTTTGAAGAAACAGTTAGTTTTTCAGTTGCTAAGTTAACAGAGGCTTGATCAACCCCTGCCACTTTAACTGCAGCTTTTTCTACTGCCTGAGCGCAACTCGCACAAGACATACCTTCTATATTATAAGTCTCTTGTTTCATGGTCTCACTCCTTTTATTAACAGTGGCACTGGCCGGGTATACAGTTACAGGCAACAGAAGATGGCGCTGTCTGTCGTTTTTCTTGAATAATAGTAGCTAGTTTGTCTAAATCTGCTTGACTCAGTTGAGAGTCTTCCACCAAATTAGCTAATACATGTCCTACCTTTGTTGAACAAATATGATTAAGAACAGCTGAGGTCATTGACTGAATACTTTCTTCCTCAGTTTGGATTGCTGAGTAAAGATATTTATTACCTTCTTGTTCAGTAGAAACAACGCCTTTATCCACTAGACGTCCAATTAATGTTTTTATTGTTGCAGCTTTCCAGCTCATTTTTTCCATTAATACATTGCTAATAAAACGACTCGTTACAGGTTGGTTTGTCCAAATCACTCGCATAATTTCCCACTCTGCATCAGATATTTTGCTTTCAATTGCTTGTTGCTCGGTCGTTTGCTGTGGCGCAAACAGAGCATGGACATAAAGAAAAAACAAGGGCGAACGTAGTGAGTTCATATACCCTTGTTTTTTCGACTGGCTATGCTATGGTCAGAAACAGTATATGCCCGACTTTACGGACTGATAAATGAATGATCTGAAAAAAAGAAAGCCCCCTGGTGTTTAAATTCATGTTCAGCTTTTAAAAAAAGAGGAGCGAACAAAATTGTTCGCTCCTCTTTTTCCTTTTTTCTTTACTTTTATAGCAGTGTTAGAATATACGATCCCTTTGCAGCTTTAACCTTAACAATATAGTTGGTATTCCCTTTAACATTTTCTAGTTCTTTTTCACTACCAGCGTTCAAACTAAATTCTTCCACAACGGTTTGTCCATCTTCTTCAAAAATGGTGATCTGAATTTCACCGTCACTATTCGCATGGTTCACAATGCTTTTTTTCCAAAATAAACCGTTGAAATTGAGGTATGGCTGACTATCAAATTCAAGTATCTGACTTTGATTACCATTATCTTCTTCTACTGTAACCATTTCTACTGTTGACGGCGAAAAGAAATTGTGGACTTTTGATACATCTTGATACAATAGAAATGCTGTGACTAATAAAGATAGAATGAACAAAGGTATTATGATTTGTAATAGCCTTTTTCTTTTTACGTTTTTTCTCTGCTCTTCGCTCACTTCTTTTACCATGATCTCGTCCTCCCTTAATAATTTGTCTAAGGAGATTTCCAATATATCGCTCAACAAAATAACTGAATCTAAATCAGGATAATTTCTCCCGATTTCCCAATTTGAAATAGCTGATCGTGATACGTGCAATTGTTCAGATAACTCTTGCTGTGTAATCTTTTTTTCATTTCTAAATTTTTTAATACGTTCCCCAATAGCGACCATATTGTATTACCTCCTAGTTTTACAATAATTTATATCTATTCTCTTGGCTAGACAGTATCTATCACATGAACGATTTTACTCTATTTTCACTGGTGCATATAGAAACTGTATTTTATTACAATGACACGTATTGTGACATGTTGATATAACAACGTTTGTTCTATTATCACGAAAAGAAGTTGTTCATTTAAATATTTTATAATGATACGATTCATTTGTACCATAAAAAATATTTAGGAGGTTTCAAAAATGAAATTTATTTGTCAAATTAAGCGAGACAACTGCTCTTCATTTACATAACTCAAAAAGACTTCCAATGGTGTCTGGTAGTTCAGTGATTTTCTGGGTATATGATTTCTTTTTGAAGCCACAGAGGAGATGAAATCCTGATTGACTTGATTGAAATCCATTTCTTTCGGTAGGCCATCTTTTCGAAGGAGACCATTTGAGTGTTCGTTTAAACCTCGTTGTGATGGTGTTCCTGGGTCTGCGAAATAAATAGCTATATCATTCGTATTACTGATATTTTTCCAATTTGAGAACGCTTTACCACAATCGAAAGTAATCGATTTAAAGAGATTTTTAGGAACCGATTGAAACCAAGTATTCGTTGCTTTTTCAATATCGATTGCTTTACGACCTTCAGGTTTCAAAGCAATAATGACTTTTGAAAGGCGTTCAACGAGGGTGATGACGGCACTTTTATGATTGACACCGACAATCGTGTCGCCTTCTAGATGCCCGAACTCTGTTTCAAAAGAAGCATAATCCGTTTCTCGCTCAGCGATATTTCGTTTGAATGCTTGTTTTCCACGACGTTCTTGATGACCGTTTGGTTTTCGTTTCCCTTGCATGGGTAACTTACTTTGATCAAACTCACCATTTTTAAAACGACGATATAAGGTACGGACAGAACATGAAATTGAAAACTCACCTCGTCCAACAATCACATCCGGGGTCCAGCCTTGAGTTGTCTTGTCTTCGATGTATTCTTTTTCTGCTTTGGGTATTTCAATCGGCTTTCTTCCACAACGTTTTTTATTTTTCTTATACTGTTCGAGGTATTCGAGAGCCGTTTTTCCTTGTTTAAGAAAATGATAAACATTGTAAATGGCCTGTCTACCACGCTTAAGTTTCTTGGCAACGAAAGCAACGGGTGTTTCTTGATGAAAATATGCCTCTATAATTACGAGTTCATTTGGTGTAAGATGGGTATAGGTCATTTATGTTCACTCTCCCTGTATTCTTTCGACGGAATTACAATTTGAGTGTAACATAAATGATTTTTTTATTTGTCTCGCTTAATTTTACAATCGGCGTATCATGAAAATAATATTAAATTAAAAATAAATATTGAGAGGAAGTCAAGAAAATTTTACCCGGATTCAACAGATGATTAGGATCAAGCACCGCTTTGATATTACTCATCAAGTCAAGATTAACGTCAGCTGTCATTGATGAAAATAGGTTGTTCTTAAGTCACCTTTTTCTTCCCATACAGC
>DXDB01000122.1 GCA_019115705.1 Candidatus Tetragenococcus pullicola
GGTCCAAGGACTAAGCTTGCTGAAATAAAAATAAAAAGTTTGATTTCGAAAGCTGGTTCTTCGTTTGTCAGTGCACTGCATGACATATTAGTAGATGTTGCTTCTGAATCTGTTAAAAAAGCTATTTGGGGAGCTTAAAGCCACACATCTCACAATAATTTCCTGTATGAACTACTTTTTGACAGATTGAGCACCTTGTATACTCATTGTCAAAAAGTAGTTCTATTTTTTCCTTATCTAGTTGGGATATATTAACTAAGATCCATTGTTTGCTTTCTTTCCCCATTCCAATTTTCCTTTCTATTCCATGCCTAAAATTTGATATATCTGTTTACGAATCTTAATTGAACGTGGGGAGACATCGCCGTTAATTGCTCGGCTGATATACACTTTGCTAATCCCGATATACTCAGCCAAATCATTTTGACTCATTTCCCGTTCGATCAATCTTTTTTTAATCGCAGTTCTAATTTCATGTGCTGCGCTTAATAACTGTTGCTCCGCCATCATTAAATCCCTCCTTTTCATAAAAAGTTATACAAGTAGTTGCACTTTTTATACTAATGGTATAAAATAAGTGCATACGAAATAAGCAAATAATAAAGCTCTTCTTATTCAAACACGCCCGCCAAAGCATTGTTTTAATGAGTTGTATTTATTATCGCTTGATTACTTGATGAGTTTATAATACCACTGGTATAAAAATAATGCAACTATTTTTATACTATTAGTATAAATTCGTCATAATCGGTTAGGAGAATGCTGATATGACAGTCTATGAGAATATAAAAAAGTTCTCTAAATTAAGAGGTTACAGTTTACAAACTACAGCCGAAAAAGCCGGGCTAAGTAAAAATATCATTTACGGCTATAAGAATGGTAAAAGTCCTTCTTTAAAAACTCTGAAAACATTAGCAGATGTTTTAGGTGTATCTACTAATGAATTGCTTGGTAAAGAGGCGCAAAATGATTCCAGTCAGCCTAAACAGGCTGATCTATCCGATGACAGTACCCTATTCACTTATGAGGGAAAACCGATTGATGATGAGGATAAAGAGATAATTAGGAGATTGTTGAGGGGGAAGTAGATGAAAGAAGTTATTGAATACTTGCTGAACTTTGCCTTTAACAAAGGGTTTGGCTTTATCCTAACTGATAAGCTAAAGTCCACTACTCCTTCCTGTGCTAATCCCACAAAAAATAAAATCATCGTTAACATGAATTGGCATAACCAAAATGAGCTGCCTTTTCAATTAGCGCACGAGATTGGTCACATGTTAAACGGCGATGAAGGAGTTCTTTATTACAGCTCTTACTCTTCACACAGCAAGATTGAACGAAGTGCAGATGACAAGGCAATTGATCTGTTATTTAAATATTGTCTCGACACAAACGATGTAACACTAAACTACATTGATTTTATGAATTACTACGGTATACCAAACTATCTAGAACAGAACGTCAGGCGAAGGTATGCCTATTATTTTAGCAATTAAGGGAACAAACGTTTTGAAAAACAAAAAAATATATTTAAAGGAGAGCTTAACATGGGGACATTTTTAGCGGTTATAGGATCTTTTGCATTTCTTGGTGGAATAGGATACGGATTATTTTCTTTGATTCGTAAAAACCATCGCGCAAGGAATTCTTTCATTGTATCAATAATTGGAGTTGTAGTTTTTCTGATTGGAGGATCACTTATTCCAGAAACAGAAAACAGTTCGGAGTCTAAGAATGTTCCTGTTAAGAAATCAAAATCATTGTCTAAGAAAACTTCTAGCAAATCAAAGCCACATAAAGTTGCTAAGGCGAAAGAAAGTAGTTCTACATCAAGTTCCAAGCCCAAACGACAATCTAAAACTAAGGAAATAATTCTAGCGGAAAAACTTCCCAAAAATGTTTTACATGGCTACAGAGATAAAAAAGATTCTAAGAGCAACAATACAGGGTGGATTGTTAAAGGCCGTGATTACGTCCACTTTTGGACGAATGATAAGGGAATTATTCAATCCATGAAGTTGGATTTCAGAGACTTGCCTTTAATGGCAGATGATTCTGGTAACGAAGAATACATCACAGATAATACTGCAAAAGACGCAACTAAAGTTTCTGATTTGGGAGACAATAAATATTTATATCATTCAAAAAAATATAATCTCAACTACCAAATAGATTTCCAAAAAAATAGCGCTGGTGATATAACTCAGATTTCGATTTTCCCAGAACAATAAAAAAACACATCCCCCGCTCGCCAAAGTAAAGGATGTGCTCACTTAATAGTATAGGACAAATCTGCCCTTTTATTATTTTATCATAGAAAGGATGACTTTAATGGCTAGTTACAGAAAAACTTCCACTGGATGGAAAGTGACGATTTCACAAAGAGATAGTTCCGGAAAGCTAAGACAAATCTCTAAAAATCGTTTTCCTACAAAAAACGAGGCTCGGCAATACGCTGCCAAAATAGAAGCACAAAAAGACGGAGTTCTCTCAGCTAAAAAGGATATAGAGTTTGCTAAATACTTTGATTATTGGTATGAAAAGTATAAAGAAAATAGCGTAACTGATTCAACATTACGGCACTACCACCTATCAAGCACGATCATACACAAATACTTTGGGACAAAGAATCTCCAAGAAATAAATCGCGAAGACTACCAGGCTTTTATTAACTGGTATGGAGCTGATCATTCAAAAGAAACTATCAGCAAGGTCAATGGCCATATTAGAGCCTGTGTTCAAAACGCAATTCTGGACGATCTTATTTCTAAAGATTTTACTCAACGCACAGAGTTAAAGTATAATAATTTTCACGCGCTTAAAGTTGACTATTTAAACGTCAGTGAAATTACCCTTTTAATCAAAACCATTAAGCAAGGTCTAAATCCGCGTTTCACGAGTCAATACATGATACTAACAGCAATTTATACAGGAATGCGTTTAGGAGAGATTATGGCACTCACATGGCGTGATATTGATTTTGAAAATAAAACTATCTCCATCAACAAGTCTTATGATTATCATAGCAATAAAGTGAAGACAACTAAGACAACAAGTTCATATCGAACCATTGGAGTTAATGATGATTTGTTAAACTGCTTAAAACAATTGAAAGCTAACAAATATAATCGAGTTTTCGAAAATAATCGTCATACTGTTCCGAGTTCAAATGCTGTTAACAAAAGACTGCGTCTCTTCTTAAAGCAATGCAACATAAATCGTCAAGGGTTCCATTTCCATTCCTTACGCCATTCTCATGTTGCCTTTCTATTATTCCAAGGCGTAGAGCTTTACACCATCAGCAAACGGTTAGGACACTCCAACATGATGATCACTGCAAAAAAATATGCCTATCTGATTGACGAATACAAAGCCAAAGGAGATAAGCAAATTGAAGAAGCTATGAATAGTTTAGGACAATTTAGAGGACAACAGACGAGACAACAATTGGACAACAAAGTGACTTTTATTAACTATAAATAACTTTTAAACAAAAGAAAAAAGCCTATTTCTAGGCTTTTACTCTTGGTAACTTTTAAAAAAGATACCGGTGATCGGGGTCGAACCGATACTCCCTCAACGGGAACTGGATTTTGAGTCCAGCGCGTCTGCCAATTCCGCCACACCGGCATATCAACAAATTTAATTATACTACATGTTAGCGCCTAAAGCAACTAAAGGCGGTAACCGGATTTGAACCGGTGATGAAGGTTTTGCAGACCTCTGCCTTACCACTTGGCTATACCGCCACGAAAGGATCAAATCCTCAAAAATTGGGGTAGCTGGATTCGAACCAGCGCATCACGGGATCAAAACCCGTTGCCTTACCGCTTGGCTATACCCCAGTAATTAAAGGGCGAAAGATGGGATTCGAACCCACGCATGCCGGAGCCACAATCCG
>DXDB01000123.1 GCA_019115705.1 Candidatus Tetragenococcus pullicola
TGGCTTTGATGAAATTAAAAAATTATCGTTTAACAAAATATTTGCAAGAACAAGGCTTGAACGAAAAGAAAATTCGCCAAGCCATTGAAAACATGCGAAAAGGGGAACATGTGACTTCTCAAAATCAAGAAGAACAATATAAAGCGTTAGAAAAATATGGTGTTGACCTTGTAAAAGAAGTACGAAGTGGCAAAATGGATCCCATTATTGGGCGTGATGAAGAAATTCGCGATGTGATTCGGATCCTATCAAGAAAGACCAAAAATAATCCTGTGTTGATTGGCGAACCTGGTGTTGGTAAAACAGCAATTGTTGAAGGGTTGGCGCAACGAATCGTAAAAAAAGATGTCCCCGAAAATCTAAAGGATAAAACTATTTTCTCACTAGACATGGGTGCGTTAATTGCTGGTGCTAAATATCGCGGGGAATTTGAAGAACGATTAAAAGCTGTTTTAAAAGAAGTTAAAAAATCAGATGGACAGATTCTCCTATTTATTGATGAAATTCATAATATTGTTGGTGCTGGCAAAACAGAAGGCAGTATGGATGCTGGCAATCTTTTGAAACCAATGTTAGCGCGTGGTGAACTACACACAATCGGTGCGACTACTTTAGACGAATATCGTCAATATATGGAAAAAGATAAAGCTCTTGAACGCCGTTTTCAAAAAGTATTGGTACAAGAACCGACAGTAGAAGACACGATTTCTATTTTACGTGGCTTAAAAGAACGTTTTGAGATTCATCATGGAGTAAATATCCATGATAATGCTATAGTTGCGGCAGCTACTTTATCGGATCGGTATATCACGGATCGCTTTTTACCAGATAAAGCCATTGATTTGGTCGATGAAGCGTGTGCCACCATTCGGGTTGAAATGAATTCGATGCCGACTGAACTTGATCAAGTCACCCGTCGTTTAATGCAATTAGAAATCGAAGAAGCTGCTTTGAAAAAGGAAACCGATGATGCTTCTAAAAAACGTTTAGAAAGTTTGCAAGAAGAATTAGCTGAACTTAGGGAAGAAGCTAATACGATGAAAATGCAATGGGAAACCGAAAAAGAAGAAGTCAATACGATTTCCAAAAAACGTAGTGAAATCGATCAAGCGAAACATGAACTAGAAGATGCTGAGAATAATTATAATCTAGAAAAAGCAGCGGTTTTACGTCATGGGACGATTCCACAAATGGAAAAAGAATTAAAAGAGCTTGAATCAAAAGAAGACAATCAGGTCATTCGCATGGTTCAAGAATCAGTAACAGAAAATGAAATCGCGACAGTTGTTGGGCGCTTGACGGGAATTCCTGTTACCAAATTAGTCGAAGGAGAAAGAGCAAAGTTATTAAAACTAAGCGATACACTCCATCAACGAGTCATTGGTCAAAACGAAGCAGTTGAAGCAGTTAGTGATGCGGTTCTTCGGTCTCGAGCAGGCTTACAAAACCCTAACCGTCCACTGGGTTCCTTTTTATTCTTAGGACCAACTGGTGTCGGAAAAACTGAACTAGCCAAAGCTTTGGCTGAAAACTTATTTGATTATGAAGATCATATGGTACGTATCGATATGAGTGAATATATGGAAAAGCATTCTGTTTCTCGTTTAGTAGGAGCTCCTCCAGGCTATGTAGGTTATGAAGAAGGTGGACAGCTGACCGAGGCAGTAAGACGTAATCCGTACACGATTATTTTACTGGATGAAATAGAAAAAGCACACCCTGATGTATTCAATATTTTATTACAAGTCTTGGATGATGGTCGTTTGACAGATTCAAAAGGGCGTGTCGTAGATTTTAAGAATACTGTCTTGATAATGACAAGTAATATCGGCTCTCAACTTCTATTAGAAGGGGTGACTTCAGATGGTTCGATTCCAGAAACCGTTCAAACCCAAGTGATGCAGATGCTACAAACTCATTTTAAGCCTGAATTTTTAAATCGGATTGATGATACAATTTTATTTACGCCATTAGATTTGGAAGATGTCAAAAGTATCGTGGATAAAATTATTGTCGAAGTTTCTAAACGATTAGCGCCTCAAGAAATTTATTTGAGTATTTCTGATGAAGCGAAGAATTGGATTGCTGAAAAAGCTTATGAACCAGCTTATGGTGCTCGTCCATTACGTCGTTTCATTACCCGCGAGGTAGAGACACCTTTAGCAAAGGAAATCATAGCAGGTCGAGTCATGCCAAAAACTAAAGTAATCATCGGTTTATTAAATGACCAACTTGTTTTTCAAAATGAAAATGTAGAAGAATAAAAAAATACGCCTGCAAAGTTTGAATGCTTTGCAGGCGTATTTTATTCTTCTAATAAGTCAACGTTATCTTCTGAATCATCTAACCACTTCGTAATGATAATTTTTATAATAGCGGCTATTGGTACAGCAAGAAACATTCCTAAGACATTGAAGTAAGCTCCTCCGATGGCGATGGATATGATTACAATGATAGGGTTTAAATTTAAGGCGCCACTCATAATACGAGGTCCGATAATATTACCATCAATTTGTTGTAAAATAATTAAAGAAATTAAGACAGTAATGGCTTGATTGAATCCGCCTGTAAAGAAAGTAATCACCCCAGTTATAACAGAAGCAAAGATAGATCCAAAGTAAGGAATCATATTACAAATACCTAGAAGTATTCCTAGAGTGAGAGAGAATTTTACATCAAGAATACTCAGTAATATCGAAGAAGAAACGCCTATGATACAAGCATCGATAAATTGTGAACTAACAAATTTATAAAAAATTGTATTGGTTGTTTGGACCAAATGTTTACTCTTTAGATAAAGAGCTTCAGAAAAGATCTTTTGCGCAATTTTATCAATAAATGAGAGAATAGAATCTTTTAACAAAAGCGTATAAATTGAAATGATTAACGTTAAAAATGTATTGAACACAAAAGAAGAAAGCCCTTTGGTAATTAACCCGAGGGAAGTCAGTGCTTGAAGCCATTGGTCCAACATTTTTTCTGGAGAAAAATCACCAGTCACTCTTTCAATCAATTCTTCAATATGCAGGTTCTCAATAGCGCCTTGTGCTTGTAGTTTTTCAACTAGATTTGTCAAGTAGTTATAAAAGGCTGGAAGCAAGTTAATCAAATCCAATACATTGTTTACAATGAGTGGAATAACGTAATTAAGCGTTAGAAAAAATAAAAAGAATAGACAAAGGTATAAGATTAAGACACTTAATCCACGACTACTTTTGTTAAAGAAATTGATACTTGTTTTTTCTCCTAGAAAATGAAAAAACTTTTCGAACTTTTTTTGAATGCCATTTAGTAAATAGGCTAAGATAAATCCTAGAATAAAAGGAGAAAGAACGTTTAAAAAACTTTTTAAACCGGCTAGGAAGTAAGTATAATTTGTAATAAACTTGTAGGCTAAAATAATAGCTAAGACAAAGAAAAAACGTGTCATCCAATAGTGCCAATCAATCGTTACTTTTTTCAAAATAAATTTCCTCACAATGCAAGTATTTTATGGTACTACTCTTCCTATCTTATACGAAAAATAGCTAAAAAGGAAACTATTTATAATTTTTAAAGGATGAGTTTGCCATTTTCTTCTTTAAATCCAAAGACAAGGGATAGTTTTTTACCGTTCCAATAATAAAGAGGACGTTTTTTGTTAAGCATTAAAGTTTTTAAGAAGTCTTTCATCGATAAATCAGCAGCGTGTTCTTCTTTATACAGAACTAAAAATCCTTTTTTGTTGATGGAAATATGAGAGAAGGCAAGTTGCTGCTTTTTATCTTGATAGTAAACACCTATGTAGTCATTTTTGTTTGTTCGTATGGTTAGCGTGGTCAAGAGTTCTCCTGCCTTCATAAATCTCCCTCCGTTTTCTTCTTCATTATACTCTTTTTAGATGTCTTTTATAGTTCTTAGGTGCAAATCTAATCATTTTGCGTTTATTCTAATGAGGACCATTTTTGAGTTGTATCGATTTCAACGTGTCGAATTTCTTGGTATAAAATTTTTTGGTTATTTACCAAAATTCCTGTTTTATTATAACTTTGGATGAAACCTGTTATATCAGGGAGATACTGATTATAGTTTCTTTCATTTTTTTGAATCGCAACAGGTTTAGTTTTTATAATGGCATAGGAGAGTATTTCACTAATTTCTGTTTCATTCATCATAGTTTTTGGTACGATTACTTTTTGTTCTTGTGCTTCATTTTGATTGATTTGTGTGGTATGTTCAGACAAGTAGTAACCCATCCATTTCATACGTTTACGGTCTTCATAAGGATGTAACATACTCATTTTCTTTCCTCATTTCCTTTTTTAGTTTCTATACTTATGATACGAACAAATATTCTATATGTAAAGCGAACAAAAGCTTAAAAAATGAGGTATAATGAAAAAGAGGTGAGAATAAGTGAATCCGTATGACGAACAAATTGAACAACTAATAAACGGTGAAATAAAAGAAGTGAAAGTGCCACTTGAAAATTTTATGGCTTTTCGTGAAGCTTGGATTAAACGTGAAGATCACAAATATATAGTAGGAGAGGCTTCTCAAGGAGGCGATGTAATTTATCGGTACGATCCCACTGTTTTATAAAAAAATTCTCTATGCCATTCATGAGGCATAGAGAATTTTTTTAATCATCATCATCCATTTTTAAAACAGCCATAAAAGCTTCTTGGGTAACTTCAACAGAACCGATTTGTTTCATTCGTTTTTTTCCTTCTTTTTGCTTTTCTAAAAGCTTGCGTTTTCGTGAAACATCACCACCGTAACATTTTGCTAAGACATTTTTGCGTAGGGCTTTGATATCTGAGCGAGCGACGATTCGTTGACCGATGGCAGCTTGGACAGGAACTTCAAATTGTTGGCGAGGAATCAATTTCTTTAATTTCTCAACAATAGCCTTTCCCCGTTCAAAAGCAAACTCTTTATGAACAATGAAACTTAACGCATCTACTTTTTCCCCATTTAGCAAAATATCCATTTTCGCTAAATTCGTACTTCGATACCCAGACATTTCATACTCTAATGAAGCATATCCTTTAGTATTTGATTTTAATTTATCAAAAAAGTCAAATACAATTTCAGACAAGGGAAGTTCGTAAACCACATTGACCCGATAATCATCTAAATAATCCATGGTTACAAAGTCGCCTCTTTTTCGTTGAGAAAGTTCCATAACAGCTCCTACATAATCGTTAGGGACCATGATTTCTGCTTTAACAAACGGTTCTTCGACGCTTTCAATGGTTGCTGGATCAGGAAAATCAGCTGGATTATCCACAATAGCAACGGAGCCATCTGTTTTATTGACATGATAAATAACAGAAGGGGCGGTAGTAATTAATTCTAAATTAAATTCTCGTTCTAAACGTTCCTGCACGACATCCATGTGTAAGAGACCTAAAAAGCCACAGCGAAAACCAAAGCCTAACGCTTGAGAAGTTTCTGGTTCAAATTGAAGTGCCGCATCATTTAGTTCTAGTTTCTCTAGTGCTTCGCGAAGATCGTTATAGCGCGAAGTATCAATAGGATATAACCCACAATAGACCATCGGATTCTTCTTTTTATAACCTGGTAAAGCTTTCTCAGCCGGATTATCAGCTAAAGTAATGGTGTCACCAACACGAGTATCTTGCACGGTTTTTATGGCAGCTGTTAAATAACCAACATCACCTACCATTAGATAATCGCGTTGAACGGCTTTAGGAGAAAAGACACCCACTTCCGTTACTTCAAAAGTCTTACCATTACTCATTAATTTAATTTTATCGCCTGGTTTAACCATACCGTCTACGATTCGAATGTTTAACACCACACCACGATAAGCATCGTAAACAGAATCAAAAATCAAGCCTTTTAAAGGTGCTTCTAAATCACCAGTTGGGGCTGGGACTTGAGTGACGATTTGTTCCAATATTTCTTCGATTCCGATCCCTGACTTGGCACTAGCTAAAACAGCGTCACTGGCATCGATCCCAATGATATCTTCAATTTCTTGGCGAACTCGTTCCGGATCGGCAGCAGGCAAGTCAATTTTATTAATAACTGGTAGGATTTCTAAATCGTTATCCACAGCTAAATAAACATTAGCCAACGTTTGCGCTTCGATACCTTGGGCTGCATCGACCACTAAAACAGCACCTTCACAGGCTGCCAAACTCCGAGAAACTTCATAAGTGAAGTCGACATGTCCGGGAGTGTCAATCAAATGGAAGATATAAGTTTGACCGTTTTTAGCAGTATAATGCAATTCAATAGCATTTAATTTGATGGTGATGCCACGTTCTTGCTCCAAATCCATAGAGTCTAGTAATTGTGCATGCATTTCTCTTGATGAAACGGTATTTGTTTTTTCGAGTATTCGATCAGCTAGTGTAGATTTTCCATGATCAATGTGTGCGATAATGGAAAAATTTCTAATTAACTGTTGTCGTTGTTTCATTTCATTTAAATTAGACATGTTTAAGTTCCTCATTTCTTTTCATAGCTCTTCTATTATACCAACCAAATCAAGAGAATTAAAGAAATTTGTTAGAAGTACCACAAAAGAAGAGTTTATTATATTTTATTCGGTTAAAAAAGCGCATAATTTTTCCTGTGTTTAGAAAAAAGAAAATCTTTATTTCTTCTATTTTCAAATTTTGTTATACTATAAATGAGATATTCAAAAGAGAGGAAGATACCAACATGCATCTTTATTTTGCTGCACCAATGTTTGCTAAAAGTGAACTTTTATATAATGCTTCGGTAGTTCAAAAAATACGAAAGGCACATCCAGAAGTGACCATTTATTTGCCACAAGAAAATGCAGCAATCAATGATAAACAAAGTTATGCGGATAGCCAAATGATTGCTTTAGCAGATACTGAAAAGGTATTAGAAAGTCAACTGGTCATTGCTATTTTAGATGGTTTGAGTATCGACCCTGGTGTTGCTTCTGAGATAGGAGTTGCTTATGCCAAAGACATTCCTATTTTAGGTTTATACACAGACACGAGGCAACAAGGAGCCACTAATTCCAAAAAGGTAGAGGCACTTCATGAAACTGCTGAGAACCAATTTCACTATGTTAACCTGTATACGATAGGTTTAATAAAAGCAAGAGGGGACGTTTTTGATTCTGAAGCAGGATTATTACAAGCTTTAGAGGATTACTTAGCTAAATAAAAGCATAAACCCGAGATAGTTTTTTCTATCTCGGGTTTATTTTTAGATTTGTTTTCCGCTAGGATCGTTTTGGCTAAGTGCGGCTGTTCTGATTGCTGCATTTTCTTCAGAGTCGCTCGTGCTATCTTCTTCTGTATTCGTGGTATCTTTTGCATCGGGAGATTCGTCTAATTTTTGCTCTTTTTCCATCTCATCAAGTTTATCAAAAGGATTTTGTTCTTTACGTTCTTTGGCTAATTTGCTTAGTTTATCTTCTGACTCTGCCATAATAACAGACCTCCTTTTATTTGAAAGCGTTATCTACTTTCTGATTTAAGTATAGCAAATTTTAAGAAACAGTACAAAAATATTGCACTGTTTCTTAAAAAATAGTTATTGGCGTTAGCCACGCCAGAACACTCGTGACTTTAGTCGTAAGAGCTTCAGTTACGTGCTAACATACCGATTGTCTCTTCTAGTTCTATTAATACTTCTGGGTCTTTTTCATTTTCTTGAAATTTTTTTAAAAGTATCAGGCTATCTTGGGGAAGTTTTTTTGTTAATTCCCCAATAGCCCAAACTGCGGTGGCACGAATCACAGGGCGTGGGTCATCTAAGCAGGCAATGATTTCTGGTAAGGATTCTCGGGCGCCAAGATTACAAAGAGCAATGAGAGCATTTCTTTGCAATGGTTTTTTTCCTCGCCAAGAACCTGCAAGTTTTCCAAATTTCTCCTTGAATTCTCGATTAGACAGTGACAATAAAGGGGCTAATTTTGGGAAAACACTCTCTACATCAGGTTCCATTTCTTTATGAAAATGAAAATCAACATTTTTGTTGTATGGACACACAAGTTGACATATATCACAACCATAAATAGTATTTCGAATTTTTTTCCGATATTCTTTAGGCATGATTCCTTTGGTTTGTGTCTGATAAGAAAGACATTTTTTAGCATTCATTCGTCCATCTCCTAATAATGCTTTGGTAGGACAGTTATCAAGGCAACGAGTACAAGTTCCACAACCATTTGGAATCGGTGTATCAGGAGTAAATTCAATGTTGGTAATAATTTCTCCCAGATAAACAAAAGAGCCATATTCTTTGGTGATTAATAGTCCATTTTTTCCAATAAAACCTAATCCAGCCCTTTGCGCTACCGCAACATCCACGAGTTCGCCAGTATCTACTTGAGGCGCAAAACGCCAATCGTTCATTTTGGCTTCTACTTGTGCTTGGGATTGAATAAAAGAAATCAATTTTTCTAAACGATCTTTTAAAATATGATGGTAATCAACTCCCCAAGAAGCACGAGCAAATTGACCTCTTTTTTCATCTCGAGGAATTGGCTGCAAACTTTTTGTTGGGTAAGCTAAAGCAATGGCAATAATGCTTTTTGGATTTTCAAATGACTTTTCTGGATAAAGACGTTCTTCAATAATGGGATGTTCAAACCCTGAAGTATAACCGTTTGCTTTTTGTTCTTTTAGAGAATCTTCTAAATAATCAAAAGGTTCAGCTGTGGTAAAGCCAATTTTATCAATGCCTAACCGTTTACTTTCGGTAATAATTTTTTCTTTTAAAGAGCTCATTTTTAGCCTCCTAGTTGAAATAACTATAGCATACTTTAAATAAGAGACCTAGAAAAAAATAAGCTATTCCTATTTGTTAAACGCAATGTGACACCAAACCACTTCTGTTCCATTTTTTCTTATAAGAAGAGGTCGAAAATTTTGTTAAAAAATGATAAACTAATGAAAACGTAGTGACTATACTTGAGGAGTGAAAGTGATGACGGTTTTATATAAAAGCACGCAAGAAACAGAACAACTTGTAACAGCTTCGCAAGCAATTTTACAGGGAATGGCTGCTGATGGTGGATTATTTGTACCAGCCGAATTTCCCACCTTTGATTTTGACTTTGAAGAATGGAAAGAACTCGACTATCAAGAAGTAGCTTTTCGAATCATGCACGTTTTTTTGCCTGATTTTACTGATCAAGAATTACAAGAAGCAATAAAAAACGCTTACGATGAAAAATTTGAAACAGCTGATATTGCACCAGTAGTAAAAAAAGGGGAGCAATATTTTTTAGAACTTTTTCATGGACCAACGCTAGCTTTTAAAGACTTAGCTCTTTCTCTTTTGCCTTATCTGATGGTTACAGCTATGAAAAAAAATAATATCAAGCGAGAAATTGTGATTTTGACAGCTACCTCAGGAGATACAGGAAAAGCTGCTATGGAAGCTTTTGCAGATGTCCCCAATACAAAAATCATTGTCTTTTATCCAAAAGATGGCGTCAGTAAGATTCAAGAAAAGCAGATGTTGACACAAAAAGGAGAGAATACTTTTGTTGTGGCCATTGAAGGAAACTTTGACGATGCACAAACGAAAGTAAAAGAATTATTAAATGACCAAGAATTAGCAAAAGAGATGTATGCTCGCAATAAACAGTTTTCTTCTGCTAACTCGATTAACATTGGTCGTTTGGTGCCGCAAATTGTCTATTATGTCTATGCGTATAGTCAATTGGTTAAAAAAGGAGAAATTCAATCTGGGGAGAAAATCGATGTTTGTGTTCCTACCGGTAATTTTGGAAATATTTTAGCAGGATTTTATGCGAAAAAAATCGGTTTACCTATCGATCATTTGATTTGTGCTTCTAACCAAAACCATGTCTTGACTGATTTTTTTCAGACCGGTAATTATAATAAAAAACGACCTTTTTATGTGACGACCTCTCCTTCAATGGATATTTTAGTTTCTAGCAATTTAGAACGACTTCTTTTTCAACTTTCTGATGAAAATGCAGACCAAACAAGAGAATGGATGCAGCAATTGAAAACAAAGAATTCTTTTTCTTTACCAACGAAAATGCAAGAGAAATGGACCGATTTTGAGGCCGGTTTTGCAACAGAAGAAGAGACCAAAGGAGCTATTTTTCAGCGATTCAAAGAAACAGGCTATGTCATTGATCCTCATACAGCGGTGGCCGTTCATGTGGCGCATCAATTTGTAAATGATAGAGCTCAATTAATTGTCTCGACAGCTAGTCCTTATAAGTTTCCCAAAACGGTTGTGGAGGCATTAACTGCTAAAAAGTCAACTGGAAATGATTTTGTGGCTGTTGATGAATTAAATAAAATTACAGGACTAGCGATACCTCAAGCAGTTTCAACCTTGAAAGGGGCAACTGAAAAAGAAAAAATAAGCTTTTCAGTTTCTCAAATGAAACAAGTGGTACGACAAGTGTTAGAATTAGACAAATGAAAACATCATCCAAGCTCTTTAAAGTTGCTTGGATGATGCTGTTTTAGAAGAGTAATTGTTTTTGTAACTCTTGTTGTGTTTTAGGAGAAATATGTAGAGCCGTTTGTAAATAATTTTGCATGTCTCCGAAATTTTCTGTGACTGCTTGGTAATAAGAATCTAAAAATTCAGATTCAACAGTTAAGGCGATTTTTAGGGAATCCGTTAATTCTTCACTAGCTCCTTGTGCCTTGGCTTGTTGAATCAACTCACTGTTTTCTTTGATACGTAGTTTGTTTGTTTCTAAATAATCTGTATAAATGACTTCTTTTGGCATTTGCAACATTTCTAATAATAAAACAGCGGAGACTCCTGTTCGATCTTTACCAGCGAAACAATGAAAAAGGACGCTTTTATTTGCTTGTACATTTAAGACTTGTTCAATCATTTTGGCAAAACCGTTTTGTGCACTCGAATCAACGGCCATTGTTTGATAGATTTCATTCATATATGCACGCATTCGAATTGGTTCACTAACACTTGTAAACTCAGACAAGGAAGTTCCTTGACTTTGGATTTTTTCAAAAATATCGATATGAAGGTAAGTTGTACCTGAAATCATCAGGTCAGGGTGGGTGGTCACTTCTTCTTGTGAGCGTAAATCAATGACGGTTTGTAACTGATAATCGGTGAGTAGGGACTCTTGCTCTTGTTCTGATACATGACTCAATTCACCAGAGCGCAAGAGCTTTTTGGCCTGTAAAGTGCGTCCTGCTTTATTTTTTAAACCACCTAAATCTCTAAAATTTGTGATAGTATCCATTGGTTTATTCCTCCGTTTGATAAAAGTAATTTCTTGTAGTTTATCACATTTTTCTGTTAAAAAGAATGTATTTATCTGAGCTTTTTTCTGGTATTAACTGACGGGAAGGGGTAAGTTAAAAAAGAAACTAAGAAGGAGAGAGTGATTTGAAAAAATTGTATCACACAGAAGTTGTTAATGACCAAGGAATGTCAGGTTCTGCTTTTGTAAAGGGAGATCACGAACTTGCTGTTGTTACGTCGAGTCCAACCAGTTCTGATCCGGGAACCAATCCAGAACAACTGCTTGCTTTATCTTGGGCTACTTGCTTAAATGCTACGCTAGAAATTTTACTTAAAAAACGTGGGATTGATAAAAAAAGTCGAGTAGAGGTCCATATTGATTATATGGAAGATGAGAATAGCAATCATTATTTTTCATTGAACCTATTTGCAAGTATTGAAACAATGTCGGTTGAAGAAGCTACTCCGCTTGTAGAAGAGGCTCAAAAACGTTGTCCAGTCTCTAAAATAGTGGGACATTATGAGCATGTTTCATCAACAGTCGTATTATTTGAAGAGGAAAGGTCGTAAAAATGGTAAAACTTTTTGAACCCTTTGAATTAGGGGAAATTCGTTTAAAAAATCGTATCGTCATGTCGCCAATGTGTATGTATAGCGCGAGAGAAGATGGCCAGGTGACAGATTGGCATAAAACCCATTATGAATCTCGAGCGATTGGACAGGTAGGTTTGATTATTTTAGAAGCTACCGCAGTTTTACCAGAAGGTCGTATCACAGAAAACGATTTGGGTATTTGGAATGATGAACAACTACCGGGCCTAAAGGAACTTTGCCAAAAAATTCAAGAAAATGGAGCGAAAGCGGGAATTCAGTTAGGTCATGCTGGTAGAAAAGCGAGAGTTTCAGGCGAAATTTTTGCTCCTTGTGCATTGGCTTATAATGAAAACAGTAACCTCCCAAAAATGTTAACAGTTCAAGAAATTAAGACAACTGTTTTAGCTTTTAAAAAAGCTGCCTTACGAGCGAAATCAGCAGGTTTTGATGTGATTGAGATTCATGCTGCTCACGGGTATTTGTTAAATGAATTTTTATCGCCTTTAACAAATCACAGAAAAGATGACTATGGCGGTTCTATCAAAAATCGTTATCGAATCTTGGGTGAAGTAATAAGTGCAATTCGAACGATTTGGGACAAACCTATTTTTGTCAGGATCTCAGCTAGTGATTGGACAAAAGGAGGAATGACTCCACAAGATTATGTACCAATTGCAAGTTGGATGAAAGAGCAAGGTGTTGACGTAATTGATGTCAGTTCTGGTGCTGTGGTCCCTACAAGGATTGTTGATTACCCAGGTTACCAAGTTCCATTTGCTGAAATCATCAAAAATGAAGCACAAATGCCAACAGGAGCAGTTGGATTAATTACTTCAGCTATCCAAGCAGAAGAAATTTTACAAAATGACCGAGCAGATTTGATTTTTTTGGGTAGAGAGCTTCTTAGAGATCCTTATTGGGCATATCGTGCGGCTAGAAAATTAGAGGAAACGATTGAAGTCCCTGAACAATACAAACGAGGTTGGAAATTTTAAAGAAAACAAAACATCAGTGAAAATCACTGATGTTTTTCTTTTA
>DXDB01000012.1 GCA_019115705.1 Candidatus Tetragenococcus pullicola
TATAATTGTTTCCACCATTCAGAGAAATATTGCATACCTGGTTCATAATTGACCAAGATTTCTATGTCTTTGCCTTTGCGATGTAAAATATTTCGCATTGCAGCATATTGATAGGCTTCATTTTTCTTCAAATCAGCATCTGTATATTCGACACGTGCATCTGCTGCGCCTTGCATCAAGGCATCGATATCCGCACCACTAACAGCAATTGGTAACAATCCAACGGGTGTTAAAACGGTAAAGCGGCCACCAACATCATCTGGAATCACAAAAGTTTCCCAGTTAGCTTCATCAGCTTCTACTTTAACAGCTCCTTTTGCACGATCTGTTGTTGCGTAGATTCGTTTGTTGGCTTCTTCTTCCCCATACTTTTTGATTAGCATTTCTTTAAAGACACGAAAAGCAATGGCTGGTTCAGTCGTTGTCCCTGATTTTGAAATCACATTAACAGAGAAGTCACGATCTCCCACTAATTCAATTAAATCAGCAAGATATGTTGAAGAAATAGAATTTCCTGCAAACACAATTTGTGGGGTTTTGCGTTGTTCTTTTGGTAATACATTATAAAAAGTATGATTTAAAAACTCAATGGCTGCACGAGCTCCAAGATAAGAACCACCTATGCCAATTACCACTAAAACTTCAGAATCATTTTGAATCTTTTCTGCGGCTTTTTGTACACGAGTAAATTCTTCCTTGTCATAGTTTTTAGGCAAATCAATCCAACCTAAAAAGTCATTTCCTGCTCCAGTACCTTCACGTAAAGCTTTATCTGCAGCAGTTACTTGAGTCTGCATGTAATCCAATTCGTGTGAGCGTACAAAGGGCGTTACTTTTGAATAATCAAACGAAATATGTCCCATTTTAAATCCTCCTAAAAAGTAGTAATCTTTTACAATTACTACTTTACTTTTAATGCACTTATTTTTCAAGTGAAAGATGAGTTAAACGAGTCCTTGGGCAATCATCGCTTTGGCTACTTTTTCAAATCCAGCAATATTAGCACCCAACATAAAGTTATTACCCGCCCCGTATTCTTTGGCTGTATCCCGACAAGAACGATAGATCGTACGCATAATTTTTTCTAATTTTTCATTTACTTCTTCTTTTGTCCAAGAAAGTCGTTGGGAGTTTTGCGCCATCTCCAATGCTGAAACAGCCACTCCTCCCGCATTTGCGGCTTTTCCTGGGCAATAATAGATAGCATTTTCCAAGAAACAGTCAACCGCTTCTGCATTACATGGCATATTGGCACCTTCAGCAACCACTTTTACACCATTTTTAACGATTTGTTCGGCTTGCTTTTGGTTTATTTCATTTTGTGTCGCACAAGGAAAGGCCAAATCTGCTTTGGTTGCAAAATCCCAAACCGATCCTTCATGATACTGAGCCGTTGATTTAATTTTGGCATAAGCAGTCAACCGTTCTCTTTGTACTTCTTTGATATCTTTTAAAAGGGTCAAGTCAATTCCTTCATCATCATAGATAAAGCCATCTGAATCGGAGCAAGTGATGACTTTAGCTCCTAGTTCTTGCAACTTTTCAATGGCATAAATGGCGACATTGCCACTTCCAGAAACGAATACACGCTTATTTGTAAAATCATCATTTAAATCATGAAGTAATTCTTTGACAAAATAAGCCACGCCATACCCTGTTGCTTCTGTCCTTCCCTGACTTCCCCAAAAATCGAGTGGTTTACCAGTTAGTACGCCTGCATCATATTGTTTGATACGTTTATAGGCCCCATAGAGGTACCCAATTTCTCTACCTCCCACGCCAATATCTCCAGCTGGAACATCGGTGTCTGGGCCAATATATTTGATCAGTTCTGTCATAAAACTTTGGCAAAATCGCATAATTTCGGCATCTGATTTTCCTTTTGGATCGAAGTCACTTCCGCCTTTTCCCCCACCAATAGGAAGGCCAGTTAAACTATTTTTGAAAACTTGTTCAAAAGCTAAAAATTTCAAAATACTCAAGTTAACACTAGGATGAAAACGCAAGCCGCCTTTATAAGGGCCTAGAGCAGAATTAAATTGAATGCGATAACCGCGATTGATTTTCCAGTTTCCAGCATCATCTTGCCAAGGAACACGAAATTGAATCAAACGTTCTGGCTCTGTTACTAAGGATAAAATATTTTTTTCAACATACTCGGGATGTTTCTCTAAAAATGGTGTAATCGTTGATAAAAATTCATCGATTGCTTGTAAAAATTCGGTTTGATTAGGATCTTTTTGATGAACTTCTTTTTGAAACTGTTGGACAAATTCGGTTGCTCTTGACATGACATTTCCTCCTTGAAAGACAGATCAGAACAATCAGCCGTGCGCTCGTTGGCTAATTTTTCCGCCGTCATTTTACTATTGGTATGATTTTAGCAAAAAAAAGAAGTTATTGCACGAATTTTCTGAAACAATAACCAAAAATAAAGAGAATTTCTCCTTTAAAAAAGACCCCTTCTGATTTTGATTTCAGAAGGACTCTTTTTCATTTTTTAAGCAGTCGTTGTTATATCTTCTAATTTTCCATGGATAACTCGCAACAAATCTTTCGGATCCAATTCCATTTGTAACCCACGTTTTCCAGCCGAGATAATGATTGTATCTAACCTTTTAGCAGAAGCATCGATAAATGTTGGGAATAATTTTTTCATTCCAACCGGGGAACAACCGCCCCGAATGTAGCCAGTTGTTTCTTCTAAATCTCTTAAATGTAGCATTTCTACTTTTTTATTTCCGCTGACTTTTGCTATTTTTTTTAGATCAAGGGCTCTGTTTCCAGGAATGACGGCAACAATCGGACCGGTCTTATTACCTACAGCTACGAGTGTTTTAAAGATTCGGTTCTCCGTTTCATCTAGTTTTTCGGCAACATTTTGCGCATCTAAGTGATCTTCGGACCATTCATAAGTATGTTCGATATAAGAAATTTTTTGTTGTTCGACCAAACGGATAGCGTTGGTTTTCCCTGCTTTTTTCTTTGCCACTTTTTCCCCTCTTTTATTCAGAAATGGTTAAGGCGTCGATTAGTGATTTGATTTGATCCACTGCAAATTGTCCAGGCGCAGAAGGTGTATCGAGCGCTGCAAAGGTCAATATCGATCCGGTTACTTTTCCAGAAATACGCGTTACTTTTCCTAATTCGCCCATTCCAATAACGGCTAGAGGCAATTGATTAAAGGCGCGTGCTTTGGTAATAATGCCCATTAAGCGTAAAACATCTTGAAGATTATTAGGCATCACAGCAATTTTTCCAATATCTGCCCCAAATTGATTCATCATACCGATTCG
The DNA here is from genome assembly GCA_019115705.1 of Candidatus Tetragenococcus pullicola. Lineage (GTDB taxonomy): Bacteria > Bacillota > Bacilli > Lactobacillales > Enterococcaceae > Tetragenococcus > Tetragenococcus pullicola. Next base: position 3,297 of record DXDB01000012.1, read on the forward strand.
ATAGATCAAAGTTGGGTCGTCTGGTGTTTGTTCAAAGTCGTGAAAACTTAAAATAACCTTTACTCCGGCATCTTTTAATTCTTTGATAAACTCTCTTCCTAAAAAGTCGATTCTGGAAAGTTCGACATCGATTAAATCGATTTTCCCTGATTCGGCAACTGCTAAACAAAGCTCATGATACTCTCTGATAGAAATATCTGACAAGCCACCTTCTTCTTTGGTTCGAAAAGTAAAAAGTAACAACTTGTCTCCTATCGCTTCTCTTAGACTTGTTAGGCATTGGGAAAATTCGCTAACCGTATCACGTTCTGTAAAATAGTCTGCACGCCATTCGATAATGTCTGCTTCTGATGCTGCGGCCTTTTTGGCTTGTTCCATTAAACTATCTGTATTATTTCCAGTTAAAGAAACAACAATATTTAGTTCTCCTTTTTCGATACGTACTGATTTTTTCACCATTCAAAGAAACCTCCTTTATTTTTCAATTTGATACAAGAAAACTTTTAGATAATTACCTTCTGGATACGCTTTTGAAACAGTATAGTCGCTAGGAAGACGAAAACTTTGAACACACTCGAAAGAAACGCCTTTGTTAATGAGAGAAGTTTCAATCGTTTGACGAAATTTAGTTACTGAAAGATTTTCAGCATTTGTAGAAGCTAAAATCATTCCTTTTTCACTTAAAATATCGACGCTATTTTCAATCAAGCTACCATAATCTTTGGCGACGCTAAATACTTTTTTCTTATTTCTAGCAAAACTAGGGGGATCTAAAATAACCAAATCAAAGGTCAGATTTTTCTTTTTCGCATAGTTAAAATAAGCGAACGTATCCATGACATAAATCTTTTGTTGATCGCTGGATAGCCCATTGATTGAAAATTGTTCTTCTGTTTTAAGACGGCTTCTTTTGGCCAAATCGACACTGGTTGTTTCCGTCGCACCACCCATTGCCGCTGCAACTGAAAAAGCTCCTGTATAGCTAAACATATTCAATACTTTTTTCCCAGTTGCCAATCCTTGTGTTAATTTTCCACGGACTTCTTTTTGATCAAGAAAGATTCCTGTCATCAATCCCTCATCTAAATAAACCGCATAAGAAACATTATTTTCTTTAATCAAAAGTGGTTCAGGTGCCTTTTTACCATATAATTGATTACTGACTTCCCCAGTACCAAAACGATATTTTTCATAAGCCCCTGCTACTTCTGGGAAAATTTTTTGAAAAGCCGCAATAATTTCGGCCTTTTTTCCAAATAAGGTCTCGTTATACCAAGAAAAGACCGCAAAATTTTCATACAAATCAATCGTTAACCCGCCTAAATGATCGCCGGGTCCATTGACAATCCGAAAAGCCGTTGTCTGTTCTTCTTGATAATAAACACGTCTTTTTTCTTTAGCCGTTCTAAATTGCTTTTGAAAAAAAGCTTCATCAATCGGCTCATCGTTGGCAGTTAATACCCAGCCAATTCCTTTATTTTGTTTTCCTAAATAGCCTCGCGCCAGAAATTGATCGGTTTCATCAACAAATGTGACCCAATGATTACTTGTGACTGATTTTTTTAAATCTTCGGTTTGGATGAGAGGATATCCTTTTTTAATTTTTTTTGCCGCTTGTTTTTTAACTGTCACTTTCATAGCCTATATTTGCTCCACTTCACTTGTTTTTATTGTTTCTGTTGTATCTAGTATAGCAAATTTCTTATAATTTGTCGCTTTACTAATGAATGAAAACAATCCTTACTTTCTTTTAGAATTTTTTCCAACGGGGAGTCCTAAAACGAAAAATTTGCTTCTTTTGCTAAGAAATAATTAATTTATGGACATTTATTTCCCTATATATTTGACACTATGACAAGGGCTTAGTAAAATGGAAATGACAAATGAAAAGTTTGAAAAAATTTTTCATAAGCAATTTTTCAGAAAGTGAGGGAGTTTCCCTTGAAAGAAAAAATAAAAAATACCTTGAATACCCGTCTTGGCTTTTTTGGATTGTTGGCGATCCTTTATTGGGCAAAAAGTATTCTCGCTTATTTAACCGAATTTAATCTGGGACTTGAAAGCCCGATACAGTATTTCATTTTGTTTATCAATCCGATTGCTACAACATTGCTTTTATTATCAATTGCTTTGTATGTGCGAAGGACCAAAGCCTCGTATGCGACGATGCTCTTTATCTATTTTGTAATGTCGGTCTTACTTTATGCCAATGTAGCTTATTACCGCGAATTCACTGATTTTATTACAATCAATACTATCTTAGGAGCTGGAAAAGTTTCAAGTGGCCTTGGAAAAAGTACCCTAAAATTACTAGAACCTCAAGATCTTTTGTATTTTATTGATTTTGTAATTTTGTTTATTGCTTTAGGAATGAAAAAAATAAAATTAGACGCTCGTCCGGTAAGAGCTCGCATGGCTTTAGCTATTTCGACACTTGCTGTAATGGTCTTTTTTGGAAATCTATTTTTAGCAGAGACCGATCGCACCGGTTTATTGACACGCACATTTTCACGAGATTATTTAGTGAAATATTTGGGAATCAATGCTTTTACAGCCTATGATGCCGTTCAAACGTATCAAACCACGCAAGTTCGTGCCCAAGCAAGTCCCAACGATATGCAAGAAGTTCAAAATTATGTTGACGATCATTATGCCGCTCCTAATGATGAATATTATGGATTAGCAAAAGGAAAAAATGTCATTTATATTCACTTAGAAAGTACGCAACAATTTTTGATTGATTATAAATTGAAAGATGATCAAGGGCAAGAACATGAAGTCATGCCTTTTGTCAATAGTCTGTATCATGATGACAGTACTTTTAGTTTTGATAACTTCTTTCATCAAGTTGGAGCAGGAAAAACCAGCGATGCCGAAACCTTATTAGAAACTTCTTTATTTGGTTTAAATCAAGGAGCTTTCTTTACTCAATTTGGTGGTAAAAATACCTTTGAAGCAGCACCTAATATTTTACAACAAACACAAGGGTATACCTCTGCTGTATTTCATGGAAATAGTGGAAACTTTTGGAATCGAAATGAAACCTATAAACATTTAGGTTATGATTATTTCTTTGATGCTTCTTATTATGATGTCAATGAGGACAATTCTTTCCAATATGGCTTGCATGACAAACCATTTTTTGATCAATCTATCCAATATCTTGAACATTTGCAACAACCTTTTTATACAAAATTTGTTGCTGTTTCCAATCATTATCCATATGCTCAATTTACTGATGAAGATGCTGGCTTCCCTATTGCAGACACTGGTGATGAAACCATCAATGGCTACTTTGCCACAGCCAATTATTTAGATACAGCTGTGGAAGAATTCTTTAACTATCTAAAAGACAGTGGCCTTTATGATAATTCAATCATTGTATTGTATGGCGATCACTATGGTGTTTCAGATGGTCGTAACCCACAATTAGCACCGTTAGTAGATAAAGATACTGATACTTGGGATGACTATGACAATGCACAAATGCAACGTGTTCCCTTTATGGTTCATGTGCCTGGACAAGAAAAAGGTGGCATCTCTCATACCTATGGTGGTGAAGTTGATGTCTTACCTACCTTGCTACATTTACTAGGTGTGCCAACTGACAATTATATTCAGTTAGGTCAAGATTTATTATCTAATGATCATGACCAAATAGTAGCCTTTCGAAATGGCTCCTTTATGACTCCTGAGTATACGTTTTATAACCAAACACTTTATAATAATGAAACCCAACGTCCAATTACCTTGCCTGATGATGAGTTTGAAACACTGCAACAAAAGGCACAGAAACAACTAGATATTTCTGATAAAATTAACAATGGTGACTTGCTACGTTTCCACAGTGGCAGTGGGTTAAACCCTATTGATCCTAATGATTTTGATTATAAAAATCAAATGGAGAAAATGCTAAAAATAAGCGAGACTGCTGAAAAAGATACGAGCATTTTTGGTGAAAATAATAATGAGTCCACCACTGATTTGTATGAAACAAAAACCTATCAAGAGTATCATCCTGAAGTTGCCGAGCAATTAGAAAAAGAACAAGAAGATAAAGAAAAAGAGTAATAACCACTCCCCTATTTTCTCTAAATATTACGAGAAAATAGGGTTTCTTTTTTTTACAATAAGATATTCATATATTTTTCATACTCACCCTCTATACTTGACTTAAGAAGGTGAATGGAATGTCTTATACAAAAATCGCTTTAGCAAGCATAAAATATCATAAATGGGTAATGGTCCTCTATTTTCTTTTTTTACTTTTTACTTTCTTTGTTCTGTTTACTATCAATAGTTTAAAAACAATCCTGCCCATTCTATTAGTAAAAACAGAAGATTTGCTATATTCTTATGGTCTATCTTCTGAAAAACAAGCAATTATTACTCATTTAAAACAAATTAATCTACAAACGAGTCACTTTTATAGCTTTTTACAAAAAACTAGCTTGCTATTTACTGGTATAGGATTATTCATCTTTTATACTGTCTATCAACGAATCAAACAAAGAGAGTTTTCAACCTGGCAACAGACTGGTAGTTCATTAAAAGGTTGGCTGACTTTTAATCTAATTGAATTACTCTTTCCTTTGTTCGTCCTTGGGGTAGTCCTCATCATTTTTTACATTTTATTTCAACAGCCGATTTGTAACTTTTTATTAACGAAACATATCCAAACCTTAGAACAAACAGAAATTGTTAAACACTCTTTATTTGAAGTAGGTGACAATGCCTTAAATCAGTTAGTTATTCGTATTCCTAATAGTAGTCAAGCTTGGATTAGTTCTTTTTTATTATCAACTTATGAATGGTCCAAAATTCTACTGTCTGCTTTTTGGCTAACAACGAAAATGTTTGTCGCCATGATTTTAAGTCTAGGAACTATGGTCGTATCATACACTATTTTTTGGAGGAGTCGTTCATGGAAAAAGCATCTACCGAAATAACTAAGATGCCTGCCGGATTTTATCTAGTTACCACAGATACCTATCAAAAAGAACTTTTAACTAGTAATCAGGCATCTACTGCAACCCTATCCATTCATTGGGAAACTCTCCCGTTCTTGTCCTTAAGAGAGAATATTCAATTAGGTGTGCCTAAGCATAACCGCGCTAAGATTTTTAGCTATTTACAAAGCGTTGAACTTTCCCCCTTACTATTGAAAAAGTCAAAAGAGGACCTTTCAAATATTGAACGGATTAAATTACAATTTGTTCATTTTTTTCTGCAAGAAAAAGAAATTTTCTTTCTCGATCAAAGTTGTCAAGAAGTAACAATTTCTGAAAAACAGTGGTTACTGAACTTTTGTCATCAACTTGTTGAAAAAAAACAAAGGAAAGTCTTTCTCTTTAGTAAAGATGAACAGTTAATACATATCGCTTTTATTGATGCCGTTCTTTAAAGCACAGCATTTAACGATATAAAAACTATCCAAAATTAACTAGTTCTCCATATTGTTTTAGAGCGTCTTTCTTAAAGTAGCTATTGTGTTTGTGACTTAAAGATAACTACGTTTAAAAGCAGCCTTGCTTAATCGCAAGACTGCTTTTTTTAAATCCTATACTTTTTCAGAAGCACCAGATACAGCATCCACTTTATTTGTTTCAGTGTTTGTTTCTTGATCTTTTTGGGAAGCACTGGATACAGCATCGACATCTGCTTTTTGATTCTCATGATCCTTAGTGGAAGCACTAGCTACAGCATCGACACTGCCCGTTAATTCTTGTCCAGTTTGTTGCAAATACCAATCAATGGTGGGCTTTAAGTCCCAAATATATTCATTGATTCCCATATATTTTCCATTTTCATCACGAATGGCTTGATAGTTGTGCACGACATATTTATCTGGTCCATGAGTGGGCACATGCACATGAACATTGTCTTGTGCACCTGAGCGAAGTTGTTGAATCACCCATGATACACCTTTATAAACCCGTTCCGGATGACATTTAGCTAAAGGATTGCCAACTTGTCCAGGCGTTCTGGAAGCTAACATTTCTTCTGCTGATTTTGTATAGTTATAATATAAAAATTGATTGTTACTATCTGCATAAGTTAATTCCATTGGCATCGAAGCAAGAAAGGCATTTAATTGATCAACCGTCAATACTCCACGATTCAATTGAACATAATCTTTTCCTTTAGCCACGCCTACTTTTTCACTGGCTTGTTCTACCCAATCCTCGGCATACATATCAATATCTTCAATTGTTGTGTCCGTTTTTCCCGTAGCAAACAAGTCTTCAGGAGGAAGTTCTGGTTTTTTCCCTTGCATGGCAGTGGTAACCTTGATAAATTGTAGGAATTTTTCCAGCGAAGTCTTTAGAAAATCAGTGGTTCCTTGATCCTTCAATTTTCCATCTTCGTCAAAAGCTTCTTTTACTTTTCCTAGTAAAAACTCATTACCAGGCATAACCATGGCATTAACTCCGGGAGCATCTAGGATTTGACGTAGATGTAATTGTGCTCTTGAAGATCCTTGGTCGTAATAAGAAGCGCCTACGATCATCACTGGTTTGTTTTCTAACGGATGGATCTTAAACGATAACCATTCCAACACGCTTTTTAAAGCCGCTGGTATCGTATGATTATGTTCTGGTGTCGCAATGATAACACCGTCTGCTTGTAAAATTTTATTTGACAAATATTGGATGGGTGCACCGTTTGTTTGGTCATCACTTTGATTAAACAAAGGAATTTCTTTTATTTCTAAAATTTCCAAGTCAAATAAATCCTTGAAATTTTTCTTGATAAATTGTAGTAACTTACGATTATAGGATAATTCAGCATTTGAGCCGACAATTCCAACGATTTTCATTTCAAATTTCCTCCTTATGCTTCTTCCCAAGAGAAGTTTTCTGCAGCTTTTTTATTACTTTCATGAGCATGGGTTAAATTTTTCATCATTTCTACAAAAAGTAAAAAATCGGTAAATAGTCCTTCTAATTGTTCGACTTGTTCAGGATCTTTTAACTGATTCTCATCATCAAAAGCTTGTAACGAATGACTTAATAAAAATTCGGAACTTGGCATAATGCGCGCCTTCAACTCAGGGGCATCCAAAATTTGACGTAAATGCATTTGTGCTCGTGAAGATCCTAAAGTCCCGTAAGAAGCCCCTGTGATCATGACTGGTTTATCTACAAAAGGGTAGATGCCATAAGAAAACCAACTCAAGGCATTCAGTAAAGACGCTGGCACCGCGTGATCATACTCAGGGGTACTGATAATCACACCATCCGCGACCTCAATTTTTTTAGCCATTGCTTGGACAATTTCTGGAACTTTCATATCGGCAGGTTTGTTAAAAATAGGAATTTCCTTTATCTCGAGTACCTCGATTTCTGCCTTATCTACAAAATGTTTTGCCATATATTGTAATAATTGACGATTCGTCGATTGGTCAGAATTTGTTCCAACCAAACCAATAAGTTTTACCATGTGATAACTTCCTTTCATTTTATAAAAAATGTTTGATTCCATCAGAATAAGAAACCTCTTCATCTGTCGTAATGACAATTCCATCAATTTCTTTCAGAGAATTCAACTCTTGCAAAATTTCTTCTTTCTTTTTACCAAATAAACGTGTCGTCCATATTTCACCATCTAAAGAGCGTTTTGATAAAATCGTTAGACTGGCCACATCCGTTTTAGCAGGATACCCTGTCTGTGGATCCAAAATATGATGATAGCTTTTTCCTTTGCTTATTAGCTGTCGTTCGTAAATCCCTGAGGTAACAATGGAGTGATTCATCAACTGCAAAGTGAGTAAATACTGATTACGCGAAGCTTTTGGATCTTGAATACCAATTTTCCACATCCCTGTTTGTCTGCTTGGACAAGGACCGTAAACCACTAAATTTCCTCCCAAATTGATAAGCGCCGAATCGACATTCATCTCTTTGAAATAGCTTACTAATAAATCGGCAAAATAACCTTTGGCTAAAGAACCTAAATCGATGGCCATTTGTTGCCTTGTTAAATAAACGGCTTGTCTTTGTTCATTTAAAACGATTTGGTTGGGATCGGTTAGACTTAAAAGTGTGGTTATTTCCTCAGGAGTTGGCACCCTAGCATCGTTAAAACCGATACGCCACGCTTGAACAAGCGGTCCAATCGCGATATTCAACCGACTATTTGGTTGGCAACTGTGTTTTTTCCCGATTTTTATCAACTGATATAAATCAGAAGAAACACAAACTTCTTTTTTACCAGCGTTGCGATTAATAAGATTTAGTTCTGAAGTAGGATCGTTGGCACTAAATCGAACTTCATAACTTTTCAGCCGACGACTCGCTTCTACTAAGATAGGTTCCGGATCATCATGTTCTACTGTTAACTCGATGACCGTCCCCATCATATGAAGCGTCTTATTTCCTTGTGTCACTAGTCGCCTCCTTTTGGCTTTTTCGATCATGTGATTTTTCTTTTATTTCTTTTTCCATGATTGCCAATTCTTTTAACGCAATTCTATTTCGATTGATTTTGGCATAGGCACGAGCATCATAAATCAATTCTAAAATAACAGCTGAATCTTCTTTACCGGTAATAGCATTTTTTGCTAGTTGTAAGGCAGCCCTGGCTAAATAATACGTGACGTGATTGTCTGAACAAATCGTAATGGCGTAATGAAGCAAGGCATTACTCACTTCTAGCTCCTCATTCCAAGCAAAGAATACCGCTGATTCAAAAACAATGTGTAGCACACGCCAAGTATCTTCCATTTTGAAAATAGGATAGTGATAAATCTGTGCGAGTACTTTATTAAAATAAAATTCCGCTTTACGATTATCTTTTTCACGCATATAAATCATGCCCATTCCCGTAAAAGCTAATAAACGAAAGATTGTGGAATCTGAAACTTCTTCCATACAGATCTGGTCAAAAACAAACATGACTTCCATCACAGGAGCCTCAGTAAAAAACAAAATGAACCCTTTTAGATAGTAATAGCGAACCAATGCCTGCGCTTCTTCTACTTGATCGATATCAATTGTTTCTAGTATCTCATTTGCTTTGCCATACTCACTTGTAATCAAAAAGAACTCGATTTGATCCATCGCTTTGACAACTTCTGAATCTTTCACTTCCACTTTGGGAAACAAATCACCTAAGGAAATATGCAGTCGTTGACAAAGTTTTAACAATATTTTTAATGCCGGTATCTGCCCATTATTTTCAAAACGACTCAAGGTTGCTTGTGTACATATTCCTTCTGATAATTCACTTTGAGAAAGCCCCAACTGTTTTCTAGCCTCTATAAATAATTCGATATTCATCTTCTCTCACCTTCAGTGGAAAGTTTGTATTTGATACACAATTCACATTCCTTTCCAAAAGTAATTCTACCTTTCACAAGATTATTTGTCAATGAAATATATAAAAAAATATATAATTTAAAAAATACTCATTTTTAATGAAGTATTTTCTCGCCTTCTATATATTTTTTTATATAAAATAATTCTACAAGAATAACTTATTTTTCTTTATTTTCTATAACTATACGAAAAAACGGTAGAACAACCGATTGATTCTGCCTTTTTTGTATAAATTTTTTTAGATTAAAATGGGGATTCATCACGTGCTTATTTATTCTTATCAAAAAATCGGAGCCTGCTTTAACTAAACAGACTCCGATTCTTATTTGAGACTTAATGAAGATTGTCCTTGTTATTCTTCTTTTTCATCTTCTTTGATCTCAATATCTGGAAAATGAATGATAAATGTGGTGCCCTCTTCAAGTTTACTTTGTACTTCTATTTTTCCCTTGTGCAAGCGGACTAATTGTTCAACAATAGGCAGTCCTAATCCCGACTCCCCAAATTTTTTATTTTTCCGAGAAGGATCTACTTTATAATAACGATCCCAAATATTTTTCACCTGTTCTTCGGTCATGCCTATGCCAGTATCAGAGATTTGAACAATGGTCTCTAGATAGCCTTTTTCTATTTTCACATGGATTTGCCCATCGTTTGTAAACTGAATGGCATTTTGAATAATATTAACAACAATTTGTACAAATCGATCATAATCAGCAAAAATCGTTACGGACTCGTTCGTGTCAAGAATAAGCTTGTCATTGGCTGCTTCAGCTTTTTTAGATAATTGAGAAACAATGGATGCTAACGCTTGGGTACCATCAAATTTTTTGATAACAATTGAAATTTGATTGGTTCGTATTTTTTCATAATCGAGGTTTTCATTGACCAGACGAATTAAGCGATTCGTTTCGTTTTTCATCAAGCGAATGGCGTCTTCCTTACTTTCTTCAGGAATGGCGTGGTATTCTAAGCCTTCAAGTAGTCCATTAATAGTTGTTAAAGGCGTTCGCATTTCATGAGAAGCATCTGCCATAAACTGGCGCCGTCGTTCTTCTTGTCGTTCGATTTCTTCTTGCGATTTTTTTAAAGAATCACTCATTTTATTAAAATCTTCCGCAAGTTCATCAAATTCGTCGCGGTCATGTACAGGAAGTTCAATATCAAAATTTCCATTGGCAATTTCTTTGGTTGCTTGCTTCATGCGATTGATCCGATGCACTTGAAAAGTTGCAAAAAGATAGCTTATGATCAAAGATAAGACCATTGCTAATAAAAAGCCTCTCATCAAATTCCAAGTGAACTCTCTGGCACTGTCCTGAACATTTTGAGCAGGTTGGGTGACCACTAAAGCACCATAAAATTCGTTGTCAAGATTGAATGGAATCATTGCATAAGAAGTTGCATTTGATTGTCCATAAATATCTTGTTTGGTTGTTTCTTGTTGTCGTTGCCCTTCCTGAAGTCCTTTCCAATAATTCTCAAAAGGAATGTCGATTGGTTGATCAGTTGTCAAAGGATAAATGACTACCCCATCTTGTCTAACAAAAATAAACTGAACATTTTGTTGTTCGAGCATGGCTTCAGAAGTGGTCAAGGATCCTTGAATCACAGTTTCTAAGGAAGAATCTGGCAAGTGACGATTCATTTCTTCTGCCGCTGCATCTGCATAACCAAAAAGTTGCTTATAATTATTTTCTTCAATGGTTTGTTTCGTCATTTGAGTAAAGGCAATCCCAACAGTTAGTATCGTAACAAAAATAATCGAGCAAAAAGCAAATAATTGTTGATGCAAATATTTCATTAAGCAACACCTGAATCGTCAAATTTATAGCCAATACCCCAAACGGTTTGAATCACTTGTGGACCGACTTTTTCAATTTTTTGACGTAGTTTTTTAATATGGGCATCAACGGTTCTCTCATCACCAAAATATTGATAATCCCAAACGAGCTCTAGCAGTTTTTCTCTAGAAAAAACTTGCCGAGGTTTTTTAGCTAGGGTGTAAAGTAAATCAAATTCTTTGGGCGTTAAACCTTCGATTAGTTTTTCATCTAAATAAGCTTCACGCGTTTTCGTATTCATCTTGAAATGTTGTGTTTTAATATCAAAAGATTCAGCTTCTTCTGAGGTTTGTTGTGCCGGTTCGACAATTTCACTACGCCGATGTAAAGCTTTCATTCTGGCAATAAGGGTAAGTGGACTAAAAGGCTTGGTCACATAATCATCCGCACCAATTTCAAGACCAATCACTTGATCACTATCCGAATCTCTGGCGGTCAACATAATCAAAGGAACTGTACTCGAAACTTTTCGAATTTCTTTAGCAACGACCATGCCATCTAATTCTGGTAAATTCAAATCAAGTGTAATCATATCCCATTTTTTAGGATCTTCTAAAAAAGCATCCAATCCTTCTTTGCCATCGTATTTAAAGGTTGCTTGCCAGCCTTCATTCACAAAAAACATTTGCATCATTTCAGAAACGGATTCATTGTCTTCAATCATTAAAATATTCATAGTATTCACTCCTGTGTTTTTACTTTCAGGTTTTATTGGTTTAAATTTTTCCTAATAAGTTGCTGTTTCACTCACAAACGGTTATAAAACACCTATTCATTTATAGTTAGTATACTCTAATTTGAAAGATCTACCAACTACTTCATATATTATTCGAATTAACTTTGTGTTTCCTTCAATTTTTTGGCTAAAAAAGTGAAAGAAAAATTAAAAAAATAACAAAACTTTAGAGATTTTTTTAATTTTTGGAGTAGTTATGAGGATGGAGGTTGATCACAAAGCAAGAAAGGACTGTATGGCCAAGCTCAAATAGCTAAGGATACTTACGACACTTGGATGTTCAACTAAAGGTCCCAATATTGGAAATACGGAAACACTCTTTGACCAAAATAACAAGTTGTTTGAAGAAATCTTTTTCTCTAAGTTAGGCCGTGGTAATTTATTTTTTGTGGATCACCAAGGAGAGGTCAATGGTCAGATTTGTCAAAAATGGACACTTATAAAATAATGCATTGTAACTGTGGATAAAGGACGCATAAAATTGCGATTACACAAACAACTGAATGACTAGATAATTACGGTGGTTTGTCAGATTACCATTTTAAGATAAAAGGCGGTGTGTCGTGTACAAGAATGGTGTGCATGGTAAATGATTAAGTTTGATAGTCCATTTGCATCGAATACGACTCAAAGATTACTGGAAATTTACGGGAAGTCAATTTGAAATGACGGAATAAGTGGTTGGATCAAAAACTCAAAACGAGCTAAAATACTAACAATTGATATGGTTAGAACTTGAATAAATCCTCGGCATTTCAACAGGAATTTCTGCACGTTCTCAATTGATCTTTTTCAAAAAACTAATACGGAAATTTATCTTGTTTAATACGATACTAGCCAAAACCTCAAAAAAAGAGCTAAAACACTGTGAAATCAGCATTTTAGCTCTTATAGAAATTCTCTGAAAACAAAGAATGGAGATGGCGGGAGTCGAACCCGCGTCCAAACATTTCGCTACTCAAAGTTCTACGCTCATAGTCGCCTCAATTTAAAAGATTCGCGTTATAAACCGCTGAGTGACAAGCTGTTTATATTGCTAGTCTGATGATCTCTTCAGTGACTTACAGACGGAAAGTCAAAGCGTATCCCACTAAATTTGAGACCCTTACTTGAGCACATGGGCGATGCCAAGAGGATCTTCGTTAACTGTTTTTACGCAGCTAAAGCGAAATTGTTGTTATTATTTTTAGCAGTTATATTTAACTGAACGTTTTAATGTAGTCGTAACCTACAAAGCGCACTTCAAGCTCAAACAATGCCTGTCGAATCCGTAACATCCCCCTTAAAAAAGGGAACTTACGTTTATAATTATAGCATGTTTTCAAATTAAATCAAGTCAAAGTGCTTGAGAGCTTGAACGATACCGCCTTTGGTATTAGCCGCAGTAATATAATCAGCTCTTTCTTTTAATTCAGGTTTGGCATTTCCCATCGCAACTTTATGATCACAAGCTTCAAGTAAAGCAATGTCATTAGGACCATCGCCAAATCCAAATGTTGGAACCGAGTCCAGGTTTAATTTAGTTTTCAGCAACTTGACTGCTTTTCCTTTAGATGTTCCTTTTATGACGGTATCAATCGAGTAAGGACCGTTGCGATAAAAAGTTAGCTCAGGAAAATTTTGTTCATAAAAGTCGTCGCCCTCTTGACAGCAAGGCAACAACATATTTACTTCTTGTGTTTTATAGCCCTGCTTATCAATCGGTGGAACCTGACTATGAATAAATTGATAGGCGCGAATTAAGTTGTCATCATGGTCAGTGGACCAAATTTTTTCGGAATTATAAAATGACAATGTATGATTTTTGCTTTCTACCGCTTGAATCATCCGTTCACAGATACTTTTTGAGATTTCTTCACTATAAACTTTTTTACCATCTACACGGACAAAAGCCCCGTTCATCACGATATTTGAAGAAATTCCAGCTTGTTCTCTGATTTGTATGATTTCTTTCTCCGTTCTCCCTGTAGCGATGACTGGTAAAACATTATTTAATTGCAGTTGCTTCATTGCCTCTGCTACTTCATTTGTAACTTCTGAATGGTCATCTAAAAGCGTACCGTCTAAATCAAAAAAAGCAATTGCTTGATAAGTCATGTCTTTTTCTCCTTCGTTCTATCTCATATTTATCTTACCAAAAATACGGGTTCATTTTTTATCTGTTTCTCTTGTTTTTTTAAAATTCAACAATCATTTAAATTAAATTTTTCCAGTCGATATAATCCTTCATCATCAATAGAATTTATACCATTTTTAAATATATAGCCCATTTTCTGATAAAATTGAAGTCCAGTAATTGAAGCAGGAACTTCGATTCTTTTGGCTTTTTTAAAATAAATGTCTTGCTCCAATACTTGGATAAGTTTTCGACCAATTCCTTGACCTTGGTATTCTGGCAAAACAAATATATTAAACAAACTACTCTCCTCTTCTTTCCCCCAATAAGGACCAATTGAGCCAACTGCCACTATTTGATTTGTTTGATTTTCTATAAATACATAGCAATGAAACTGTTTCGATCGTTCGATAAAATCAATGGCAGTCAATCTTTTCAAATCATTTAGTAAATACTCTTTTGAATAATCAATGCTATTTGTAGTCAACATCGTATGCTTCACTAAATTTGCTACTTCTTTAGCATCAGTATCTTTAAAACGACGGTAAATAATCATTTTTTTCGCCTCTAATGTATAAATTGTGTGCTACTCATTTTTGTCGGAAAAGTTTTTACATACATTATACCTCAAACAACCTTCTCTTTCTTTACAAACATTTCAAGTTTCTCATCTTTTGTTGAATAAATTTAATATTCTTTTGTTCTTTCCTATGCTATTCTAATAATGTGAGAAACAGAAACTCTTTTGATTTGTCACTAAATTGATCTTTTTTGCACAGCAATAACAAGGAGGACGAGTCTATGGAAGATTTTTTCTTTGCTCCATTTGATTGGTTGTATCAAGTTATATCTGGGATTGGTCAAAAGTAAGAAAAAAAGGACTTGGTTAAAATTTCCAAGTCCTTTTTATGTTGCTCAAAACTCATCCTTTCATATTTTTAAGAATCAATTCAACATATTTTTCTAAATAGTCTTGGTCAGTGGCATCATAGCTTTCTGTTAAGGCACTATCTATATCTAATACGCCTAGCAGTTGGTTATCTTTTATTAAAGGGACCACAATTTCAGACATTGCATCGGAATCACAAGAAATATAATTCGTGTGTTCTTTGACATTTCCTACAATCACCGTTTTCTTTTTCTCAGCTGCTTCTCCACAGACGCCTTTTCCTAATTCAATTCTCGTACAAGAAACTTTGCCTTGAAAAGGTCCCAAGACTAGGGTATCTCCTTTTAAAAGATAATACCCAGCAAAAACGGTATTTTCAAATGTCTGATTTAATAAAGCGGAAGAGTTGGCCAACGTTGCTATTTCGTCACTTTCTGCTTCTAACAAGCCTTTTTGTTGTTCTAAAAGCAAGTCATACGTTTGCTTTTTTTCTTCTATCGTCATAATTTTCCCTCTTTTATCCATTTATTTAAAAGTCGTATCTTTTTCTTATTATAACGAAAAAAGAAATAAAAAGTCCACCAAATGAAAAACACACTAAAAATTACGAACTTCGTAACTCTTAGTGTGTATTTTTATTATTTTACAACCATTATATTGCAAGGCGCGTGATTCACGACATAAGCTGTTGTTGAGCCGACTAAAACTTTGGCAAGAGCCCCTTTTCCTGTTGAGCCCATTACAATCAAATCAATTCCGTATTCTTTAGGAATTTCTTCAGCTATAATTTTTTTCGGATTCCCAATATCAGTAATGGTGTGCACTTCTTTAATACCATTTTGTTTTGCCGTATGAACCTTTTCTTTCATTACTTTGGCTACATGATTTTGTTCTTCTTGCATTAATTTTGAAAAGGCATAAGCACTCGTCGATAATTCGACATCATTAATGATCCATGTCAAATACAACACCGCATCATTTCTTCTCCCAATTGCAAGAGCTTCTTCAAACGCCTTTTCTGCTTGATCTGATCCATCCATCGCTACTAAAATCGTTTTGTATTGATCCGTCATAGTAAGCGCCTCCTTTTCTTTAGTATAACATTTATCTTTCAAAACTGCGAATAGTTTCCTTACACCAACGAAAAAAGGACGTCATTACAAAACTCTAGCTAGAATTCATTTTTAAGACATGCTACAATAAGAAAAGAATTTATGAGAAATGGGGAAAGACTTTGACAGAATATTTAACGGTCGGAAAAATCGTAAATACACAAGGTATAAAAGGGGAAGTTCGTGTCATTTCTTCAACTGATTTTCCTGAGAAGCGTTATCAAAAAGGAGCCCAATTAACGTTGTTTAGAGACAATCAAGAACCTTTGCTTTTAACGATTGACTCACATCGTAAACATAAAACTTTTGATTTGCTCTCTTTTGATGGGTATGCTTCCATTAATGATGTAGAGAACTTTCGCGATGGTATTTTAAAAGTTGCCGAAGAAAACTTGACCGATTTAGCTGAAAATGAATATTATTATTATGAAATCATTGGGTTAACTGTCATCGATGAAGCAGGAAAGGTTTTAGGAAAAATTAAAGAGATTCTTGCCCCTGGCGCAAATGATGTTTGGGTCGTTGCCAGAAAAGGAAAAGATGATCTCTTACTTCCTTATATCGAATCTGTCGTAAAAAAAATCGATCTTGACAAACAACAAGTGATGGTTGAACTACCAGAAGGACTGTTAGAAGATGAGAATTGATGTATTAACTTTATTTCCCAAAATGTTTGAGACAACCATGACCGAATCAATTTTAGGTAAGGCTCAAGAAAAGAATTTATTAGATTTACACATCCAAAATTTCCGTGAATTTACTACCGATAAACATCGCCATGTTGATGATTATCCATATGGTGGTGGCGCGGGTATGCTGTTACAGGTCCAGCCCATTGATGATACCTTACAGGCGATAAAAAAAGAAACGCCAGAAACAAAAAAAAGAATCATTTTGTTGGATCCCGCCGGAAAAACGTTTGATCAAAAAATGGCCGAAAGTTTTTCTGAAGAGGACCATCTCGTCTTTATTTGTGGTCATTATGAAGGTTATGATGAACGGATCCGTAGCCTTGTCACCGATGAAGTATCGTTAGGTGATTATGTATTGACCGGTGGTGAATTAGCAGCCATGGTCATGATCGATGCCACCGTACGTTTATTGCCTGACGCCTTGGGAAATGAACAGTCAGCACCAGGCGATTCCTACTCCACAGGCTTATTGGAACATCCCCAATATACGCGACCAGCTGTTTATAAAGAAATGGCCGTTCCCGAAGTTTTAATGAATGGCAATCATAAACTAATTGAACAATGGCAACAAAAAGAATCGCTACGTCGAACCTACCTCCGCCGTCCTGATTTATTAGAAAAGATGGAATGGACAAAAGAGATGAAAATAATGCTCGACGAAATAATAGAAGAAGAAAACAAGCGAGATCTCAATTAAGGATCTCGCTTGTTTTTAGTTATTCCAAATCAGACAATGATTAGTGCCAGCTTTTAAATTTGCCAAAGGACCTACGCCAGAATGATTCCTTTGTTGCCCACAAAGATCTTCTATCAACTTCCAAGGCGTACCATCGCTATTTTCAAATTCGGCATCTGTAATTCTGGTACGACCTAACGTAGATGTATCTACTGGCATGCTTTCATAAGTAGCATACTCTTTGGGTAGATCAAGTTGGAGATAAAGGCCTTCTTCTTGCCAACTGAGTGCAACATTTGGCTTAAAATTCGGAATAACTTTTTTACTTTCCTCTTTTTCAAAAGATGTCGCTTCATTTAAATACATATTGTGAGAAATATAAACCGGATCTTTCTCATCAATAAAGCCTTCTAAATCAGTGGGTGCTTTTTCCTGAACGGTTTTAATATATTCTGATAGAGAAGTTGTATGGCCATTATAATCACTTGTTCCTACTGCTTGTTTATTGTCATTTCCAGAAAAAATATTATTGTAAAAACGATCATCTCCTCCGTAAACTACCGCGTATCCTTTCACTTTGGTGCTATGAGGAAAATGATAAGGCGTGGCTCGATCTCTAACATCATTTCTTTCCATCACACCTGCAATCAAATTATTGACATAGGCGCCTCCTTGTGAGAAGTTTCGAAGCGCATGATTGGAAGCAAAAATGTTATTATCCACCAGATAGGGACCATGGCTTACTTCAACAAAGAAATCAAGACCATTTTTATGATAAATATTTTGTTGAATGTGCGTCCCTTGTGTTTGCCAATCTAACCAAGTACCACAAGAACAATCATGAATATAATTATGTTTGATTTCAACATCAATCGCCGCGTGCAATTTAATACCTGCGATTTCCCAACCGTAAAATTCACGTTTCATAGAAATATCATGAATATGATTATCATAGATTTTACTAAAAGCTGCCCCCATATGACCAACGATGCCATTTTGACCACAATCATAGATATGATTGTGACAAACTGTATGACTGCCAACTTTTTCCTTGGTCCACCCTTGATCAAGCGCCGTAAAAACTGATTCGAGTTGATAGGTGTAACCTGGCTTGTTCTTTCGATGACTATAATAATTATCTCCCGAGTCAGCCACTTTTCCTAGACTGATGGCACTACATTTGGCGTCATGTAAAAGATTATCTTTGATTAACCAGCCCTTACTCCAACGTGGTCCAACCATCCCAGGCTGATTACCAGTTGGTGGCGCCCAGCCACAAGCAGCTTGACAAATTTCAAAACCTATGAGAGAGATATAATCAATGCCCGTACGTTCTGGATAAAAACAGGTTGGCCGAACATTGATTTCAACTTTTTCTTGGTTAGGATTAAATTCTTGAAAGTTCGCATAAAGAATCGTTTTAACTTCTGTCACTTC
>DXDB01000124.1 GCA_019115705.1 Candidatus Tetragenococcus pullicola
TTGGGAACAGATTTCAGAAAGTGTGCCAACCACAGAACTGTTTGAAGTCGTTTATAAAGAATTTGCTGAAGAATTTGAATACGCGAAATCTGATACGATGTGGGCCGGAGATATTACACAGTTGGAAGATGGTAGATATTATCTATATTATTGTCTTTGTGAAGGTGCTAGTCCGCGTTCTGTTTTAGGAGTTGCGGTATCTGATTCTATAGAAGGTCCTTATACGAAAATCGAGTCTTTTCTATGGTCTGGTGGTGCAAAAACACCAAACGGAAAGCCTTATAATGCTAATACGGATCCCAACGTAATTGATCCTCATGTTTTTTATGATAAAGATGGTCAACTTTGGATGGTTTATGGTTCCTATTCAGGAGGTATTTTTATTTTAGAAATGAATAATAAAACCGGCCTTCCAAAAGATCGAACAACTTATGGGACAAAAATTTTAGGTGGTAATCATGCTCGCATTGAAGCTCCGTATATTTTATATGTTCCTGAAACGGATTATTATTATCTTTTTACTTCATATGGCGGACTTGATTTAGATGGTGGATACAACATCCGAGTAGCACGTTCGAAAACTGTTAATGGGCCTTTCAAAGATATGCAAGGAAATGACGTTATCAAAGCAAAAGGACGACCTGGCGTGATGTTTGATGATGAAAATATTCAAGATATAGGAACAAAAATGATAGGAAATATGATTTGGGATTATGGAGATAGCCTATTAAATCGTGGGTATATGTCACCAGGGCACAACTCAGCAATTATTGATGAAGAAAATAATCAGACCTTTCTTTTGTTCCATACTCGATTCCCGGGACAAGGCGAGAACTATGAAGTGCGTACGCATCAACTCCTTTTTAATGAAGAAGGGTGGCCGATGATTGTTCCTCGTCCGTATTCTGGAGAAAAAGAAGAGGATTTCCGGACAATTGACTTATCAGGAAAATATATGTTTGTCAAATTTAATAACGAAATTTCTGCAGAAAAAATCCGATCTGAAAACCTTTTGATCGATAATAAAAAAATCTCAGGAGCTCTTTCAGGAAGACTTGATTATCCTGAAAAGGTCGATCAAGATTTTAGCATTTCATTAAATGATGGCAGTTTGATAAAAGGAAAATTTATATCTGTTTGGGATGATTATATGAAACATCAGACAATAGCATTTACTGGCTACTCTCAAGATGGTGATGCTGTTATGTTGGTTGAAGAAAAGGATTAAGAGTCTATCTACATTCTGTAGGTTTTTATACTCTTACAGATAATTAAGAAGTAGGAAAACAGAGTTGAAAACAAGCAAGTTTCTAATGTTTGATTAGTTATAAACTTCAAGCAATTTTCTATAGAAAATTGCTTGAAGTTTTTTTCTAATTAAAAAAATTGATTTACAAAAGTTCATGTTCATAGGGTGATGGTTAATTACATAGAAAATTTATATCAAAAAGATAGAATAGTTAATATAAAAATTAACAATGGTAACATTTTTTAAATTATAGTAAATATATTACCTGTTGACAAGGCGGTTAAATAGATTTATAGTTTATATAAAGATGAATTATGTTTTTAATTGATTCTTTCTGTTTTGAAAACGCTAAGTTGAAAACGAATCAAAGATACAATTAGCGGAAACAGTTAACATTTTTCTTTAAACAAATTTATCAAGAATTATTTTTGTTTAAGTTTATAAAATAAATTTTCATAATTAGGAAAGGAAATATGAAAACTAAAACTTAAACAGTATTGTTCAAAATGAGGAGGAGTAATCATGCAAGTAAGGAAAAAATGGAAATTTGGAATTATTATTTTTTTGTTAGCGTTTATGTTAACAGGATGCAAAAGTAAAAAAGAAGACAATACGATTATTTTCTGGAACCCATTGACAGGTGATGATGGGGTCTACATGGATAACATGGTAAAAGATTACAATGCGACTGATCCTGAATATCCGGTAAAACCTATTGTAACATCTGACATGTATACAAAGATTTATACGGTACTAACTGCTCAAGACGGAGTCCCTGATTTAACCTTGATTCATGCGGATCGGGTGGCTGGTTTTGTGAATTCGGAAATGTTGGAACCTTTGGATGATATTATAAGTACCCAACCTGAAATCAAAGCAGAAAATTATTTACCACAGGCTTGGTCTGCAGGAACAGTCGATGGACACCAATATACCGTTCCATTAGATATCCATTCAAGTGCCATGTACTACAATAAAAAGTTATTAAAAAAATACGATGTTGAATATTTTTTAGATGATGATGTAGTGACTTTCGATGAAATGATGTCTCTAGCTGGGAAAATGGATGATGGTGATTTTGTAGTAAATAACGCCCTATTGTCTTGGTGTATTTTAGCGCAAATTGTAAATTTAGGTGGTGACATTGAAAATAATGGCCAACCTACTCTTGACACTCCTGAAGTGAAAAAAGCTTTTGAATCCTTAAAAGAAGTAGCTGATGCCGGCTTGATGACACCTAATGGAGAAGATGGTTATTTGATGTTCCAATCAGATAATGTTCTTTTTTCAACAGATGGTACGTGGACGTCAACGGCTCATGATGCGGTTGAAGGTTTAGATTATGGTGTCACAAATGTATATGCTTATAGTCCTGATAAGTTTACCAATCGTGGGTCTTCTCATATGTTTTCTTTATTAAGAAAAGATAGTCGTTCGGATGAAAAAGAACAAGGAATTGCTGATTTCCTTGAATGGATGCGTCAAAACTCACTTGAGTGGGCAAAAGCTGGACAAATTGTAGCAAGTCAAGAAGTTGTGGATAGTCCTGAATTTAAAGATTATAAACAATCTTTTTTCACTTCATCACCAGAAGAAGTGGATTCATTGCATGTTTTTACCTATGAGTATTATCCATATGTAGAAGAAGCCATTAATACGTATTGCTTTGACATTGTTTATGGAGATATGGAAATTGATGAAGGATTAAAAACTATGCAAAAATTTGTTGAAGATAAAATCGAAGAAAATGATGGTTGATAAAACTTAGTTAAAGTTAACAACGCATGATTACTTTGATTGGTTTATCAAAATTTAAGGAGGAAATACAGTTTGAAGAATAAAAAAATCAATTGGAAACCACTTATTTATATTGGCCCTCACCTCTTATTGTTTCTCATCTTTATTGTCTTGCCAACGGTATACGGAATTTATATTTCCATGACTAAATGGAATCTTATTGGTGATCCACAATGGGTTGGACTTGATAATTATAAGACTATTTTGTTTGATAAAGATTCTACGTTTTATTTTCAGTTTCATAATGGTTTAAAAAATACGTTGATCTTTGTTTTAATATCCGTTCCACTTATGATTATTATTCCACTATTAATCGCTATTGCTTTGGAAAATAAAGGAGTCAAATTTAAAGGCCTATTTCAAGGGATCTTATATGTTCCTGGTTTGATTTCAATTTCTGCGGCTGCTTTGATATGGGCGTTAATCTTCCATTCAAAATTAGGAATTCCCAATAACGTGTTTGGACTAAATATTTCTTGGGCCTCGCAACAGCCGTATGCTTGGATACTCGTTTTTATTGTCACTTTGTGGGGCGGTGTAGGAGGAAATATGATTATCTACCGAGCCGCGATTGCTGGTATTTCAAAAGATTTGTATGAATCAGCAGAAATTGATGGCGCCAATGGCTTTCATAAATTTATCCACATTACATTGCCATCAATTCGCTTCCCATTATTGTATACTTTTATCATGACAACCGCTGGATCGTTTAATGTGTTTGCTCAACCTTTGATGATGACAAATGGTGGTCCCAGACAAGAAACCCACGTTTTAATGATGTATATCCGTAGTCTAGCATTTGGACAAGGGGAAGCTATTGCCGGAAAAGCTTCTGCGATGGCTGTTTTATTGGGAATTATTATTGTTGTTATTTCAGCATTCCAGTATTTTCTTATGGATAAAGATTCAGTGTGAGGGGGAGATCATATGTCAAAAGAAAATAAAGTTACTAAATGGCTTTCTTATATCTTTTTAATTGTTTTATGTGTCATCTGGATAATCCCGTTAATTTTTGGATTTACTACATCTTTTCGTTCTCAAACAGAAGTTGTATCTTCAGGATTTCGATTATTGCCTGTTGATTGGATTATTGGGAATTACGTCGCAATTTTACAAAATAATGCCACCGCACCCATATTACGTTGGTTAGGAAATTCATTGTTTATTGCTACTACACACACGCTTTTGGTAGTGGTTGTTGTGTCAATGACAGCTTACGGTTATTCAAGATTGAAATTTAAATTTCAAAATCAATTATTTTTCCTACTTTTAGGAATTTCTATGTTTCCTGGTGTAGTTAATATGATTCCATCTTTCAAAATCATTCAAACCTTAGGATGGGTTAATTCACCAATTGCGATGATTGTTCCAGGCTTGGCTGGTATGGGAAATATATTCTTAGTTCGTCAATTTATGCGTGGGATTCCGCGTGAGTTTGATGAGTCTGCCAGAATCGATGGAGCCAGTGAATTTACCATTTATTCTAAAATTATTGTGCCATTAATTAAGCCATCATTGATCGTAACTGCTTTGTTTTCATTTACCGGTTCTTGGAATGATTTCTTATGGCCAGTAATTGTATATAGTGATGTTGAAAAAATGCCAATTACGGCAGGATTGTTGTTACTGCAAGATATCTATGGAAACTATCGGATGGTTGGGCAACTAATGGGCTCGGCTTTCCTTGCGATTATACCAACTTTACTATTGTTTGTTTTTGCTCAAAAATACTTTGTAGAAGCGATGGATTTGAATGCTGGTGTGAAAGGATAAAATAGGAATGAATAGAAAAGCAGAAAAACTATTTTTACGTCTTGGTGCTAGTTGGAATATCTTAGCAGCGATATTGACAATTTTTGGTTATTCCTTTTGGTTCAAAGAAAAAGGTGTTGATACCTTGACACAAGAAGGAAAATTGAATTATGCTACTTCTAGTATGGTGGATAACATTGTGCGAGTTGCTGCAATTTTTGGTTTATTTATGTTAGCAATTGGAGTAGTTAACTTATATGTTGCTAAATTTTTGGAAAAGGAATTAGTTGATAAAAAAATAGTAATATGGATGATTGTTTGTGTAACGATAAGTTTTTTGAGCTTCGATGTAATTGCTATTTTATTTTATCTTGTAGCAACCATCCTTTATTGTGCTCGAACCAGAGCCTATAAGAAGACACTTGCGCATTCGTAAAAATGTGAGTGAATAAAAAAAGAATAGTTTAGGAGAAATGAATAGATGACGCAGACAGAAAAATACAACAATCCAATCGTTTTAGAGCGAGCGGATCCTTGGGTTTATAAACATACAGATGGCTATTATTACTTTACTGGCTCTGTACCAGGCTATCAAAGTATAGAGGTGAGA
>DXDB01000125.1 GCA_019115705.1 Candidatus Tetragenococcus pullicola
GGATCAGGAGGTTGAGGGTTCAAATCCTTCTGGGCGCGTTAAAATAAACGGGAAATAGCTCAGCTTGGTAGAGCACTTGGTTTGGGACCAAGGGGTCGTAGGTTCGAATCCTGTTTTCCCGATAAGAGAAATTTATGACTGTT
This sequence comes from Candidatus Tetragenococcus pullicola, assembly GCA_019115705.1. Taxonomy (GTDB): domain Bacteria; phylum Bacillota; class Bacilli; order Lactobacillales; family Enterococcaceae; genus Tetragenococcus; species Tetragenococcus pullicola. The sequence continues at coordinate 144 of DXDB01000125.1, forward strand.
TGTACTAATAAATGTACAAACAGTTTTTTTGTATACTAATCGGACTAAAAGTCGTCTAATAGTCTACTATTGGGTGTTTACCAGACAACTACACAACGAAAGTTGCTTTTGTCGACAAGGGACCAACTTGATTCTAACGTCTAAAGTCTGCCAAGCTTCAAAGTGGTTCTACGACTGACAATAGCAGACACATTCGTTTAGTGTAGCATTGAATGGTAAGTTTTGCTACGAATGATAACAAGCAAGGGCATAATTTTCAAACAATATCAAATAGTTTGAGTTTTCACTTCATTTTTTGTTTGTGTTTTGATATAATTTTCGTCGTGAGTCCGCTGGGTGATTATCATGACTCTTTTTCTATTATTGAAGGAGGCATACAATCATGATTACATTAGAAAATATTTCAAAGACTTACCGTGTTCCTGTGAGAAATGCTGGGGTTAAACAGGCAATTTCTTCGTTCTTTAAACGAGAATATCGTCATGTCCATGCCTTAAATCAGATTTCTTTAAATATTCAAGATGGTGAAATGGTTGGATACATCGGACCCAACGGTGCAGGAAAGAGCACCACGATAAAAATTCTTTCTGGAATCTTGTATCCAGATCAAGGAAAAGTACGCATTAATGGTTTGGATCCATTCAAGGAACGAAAGAAGCATGCACAGCAAATTGGGGTGGTATTTGGCCAGCGTTCTCAATTGTGGTGGGATTTACCAGTGGGAGACTCCTATGAATTGTTAAAAGATATTTATAAAATTTCCAATGAAGAATATGAAGAGCGATTGGGCGAATTTGTTGAGTTATTTGAATTAACCGATATTATTCAAAGACCTGTTCGTCAATTGAGCTTGGGACAACGTGTGCGTTGTGATATTGTGGCAGCTCTACTTCATAATCCGAAAGTTTTATTTTTAGATGAGCCAACTATTGGATTGGATGCGTATTCAAAGCAAAAAGTACGAGAGCTAATCAAACATGTCAATCGCAAGTATCATACGACAGTGATATTAACTACTCATGATATGCAAGATATTGAACAGATTGTTTCTCGAGTGATTTTAATTGGTCATGGCGAAATTTTGTATGATGGGAAACTAAATGAATTAGTAAAAAATTATGGAACAAAAAAACAAATCAAAGTATCTTTTAAAGGTGAACTTAAAGAAAATCCGGCTTACACAATTCTAGAATCTAATCAAGACTCAGCTTTGCTACAAATTGAAACTGACTTAGCTTTGGTAATCACTAAATTACAGCAGTCACTTCGGATTAATCAATTGGAAGTGTTAAACATGACCATTGATGATGTCATTCTTAATTTGTATAAGGAGTATCATGTATGAGGGGATATTTGACTTTATTTAAGCTAAGAATGAATGCAGGATTGCAGTATCGTGGGGCTGCTTTATCTGGCATAGTCACCCAACTAGTATGGGGCTTTTTATTAATTACTTTGTTTCAACTGATGGGCCAAAATACCATGCCTGCTGAAGAAATTGCCACTTATTTTTGGCTGAATCAAGCATTTATTGCGATGAATGCAATTTGGACTATGGATGGAAGTCTTTTTCAGGAAATTGAAACCGGAAATATACAGTATGCTGTTTTAAGGCCACAAAATATTTATTTTCAGTGGTTTGTCCGCAATGGTGCTTACCGTTTATCAAGAACTATTCTTCGAGCAATTCCATTGTTCTTCATTGTTTTTTTGTTGCCAAAACCCTATCGGATGGGATTTCCCGCAAGTGGCACTTTCTTTATTAGTTTCATACTCTCATTAATTTTGGCGTTTTTCACCCAGTTAGCTATCGGGAATATTATGGTTTCCTTAGTCATGAAAAGTAAACAAATTATGGGGGTTAGAATTTTATTTATTTCACTTTTTGATTTTTTGGATGGAGGAAATATCCCATATGCTTATTTCCCACCTGTTTTACAAACTATCTTAACAACAACTTTTTTTTATAGCATAAAAACTGCGCCATTCTTAATGTACATGGGAAGCATCCCAATTCTTTCCACTTTATTCTTTCAATTCATTTGGCTAATCATTTTGATGTTTGTTGGTTATAAAATGGTATCTTCGGAATTACGAAAGTTGGAGGTGTATGGAGGATGAAACTTTATTTTAAATTTTTTAGTATGCATTTACGTAGGCAATTACAGTACCGCACTTCCTTTTTCTTTGTTGCGTTTGGACAAGCCTGTGTCGCAGCGACTAGTTTAATCTCGATTGTCTTTCTAATGCCACCTGGAGTTGCAGTAATGGGATTTAATCGGAATGAAGTTTTACTGGCGGGAGCAATTATCAATCTATCTTATGCTACTGCGGAATGTTTTGCTAGAGGTTTTGACTCACTGGGAGGATTGATTCAAAGTGGGGACTTTGATCGAGCAGTTGTTCGACCGATATCAGAAATTTATCAAATTTTTATGATGACGATAGAATTTACTCGGATTGGTCGCTTTTTAGTGGCTCTTTTAACAATGGGAATTGTTTTGTCACAATTGCCTCCCATTTCAATTTGGTATTTAATTTTCTTAGTGCTAACGGGTGCCTTTGTTTATACCTGTTTGTTCATTATCTATGGATCTATCTGTTTTTATACGACGGAAAACTTGGAATTTTTTAATATTTTAACTGATGGAACGAAAGAATTTGGGAAAGCACCTTTTTCTTTTTATGGTGACAATATACTAAAATTTTTGACTTATGTGATTCCGTTGGCTCTAATTCAGTATTATCCTTTACTCTATCTTTTAGGAAAAAAACAGAATATTTTTTTTGCGATTGTGCCAGTCTTCGCTTATTTGTTTGTAATTCCAACTAACTTTATTTGGAGAAAGGCTCGTAAACATTATGGCTCAACGGGAAGTTAATGAATCTATTAAAAGATAATATTTTTCCAGTATCTAATTCCTTCTGCCACTCTGTTCGTAGCACACCATATTTCATAGAATCAAAGTATTGATTGTTGTAATAGCGGACTTTTCGTATTCTGGCTTCTTGCTGAAGACCAAGTTTTTCGCCAACTGTCATCATGCGAATGTTGCCTGACCAGGTTGTAAATCCGACACGAACAATTTCTGGAAATAAATCGAATAAATAGCTAATCCATAAGCGGCAAGCTCGTGTCCCAATATTTCGTCCCCAAATCGGGTCAACAAAAATACTCAATCCAAATTCTAACCAATTTTCTAAATCACCATCTTCCCAATAAGAAGCCATTATTCCAATAATTTCACCTTGATAGAGTAATAGGCCATATCTTGGGTTGTTAACAATTTTGGGAGAAACTTTTTGGCAATAGCCTTCCCAAGTGTAGATAGGATTGTTAAAATAGGGCCCGTCCCAGTTCATCCATTCTAAATTATCACGATAAGCAAGCGCCCATAACGTATGAGTATCTTCTTGAGTAATTGAACGAATGGTTAAGTCTTGATCTTGTAAGTGCATAATAGTCTTTCTCCTTTATATTAAA
>DXDB01000126.1 GCA_019115705.1 Candidatus Tetragenococcus pullicola
TATATAAACAGACAATTCTCCATATATAAACAGACAATTCTCCATATATAAAACTATGAATCCCTTGGGGGAGTAAGGACACAGCCGACGGTAAAGAGGTTTAAAAAGAGGTTTAAAAAGAGGTTTAAAAAGAGGGGGGACAAAATTTCCCGCCTAAAAAACTACTTCTTTTTTCTTTAAACAGGTTCGCGAATTTTTCTAAACTGGGAATCTTGCTCCCTACGGTCGCTTAAAAGGTGTGATCGCTACGCTCTCACATTGTACTGCGCAGTCGCCTCCGGCTCCTTTGCTAAAACTGTTCATAAGGAACTCTTTGAGAAGCTTTGAGCCTTCGTTTGAGACGTTTTAAGACAGTCTTAGTATAAATCCCTTATCTTGTTCTTAAAGCGCCTTACAGGCGGTCAGGGCAAGCCCTAACAACCCTAAAATTGTCTGAATGCCCTCTAAAATTCGATTTAAGCACTCTTAAACCTATTCTTATATATTTATATACTTAGACATTTGAAACGCCTTAAAACGCAAATTAGAGCTTGATAAAGATATTTGCTCGTGTGCCTAGACTTTTAAAAAAGTCGGCACACGCCATGACAAAGCTGAAATAAACTGTTTCAGCTTTGTCATGGCGGATTCGCTCACTTGAAAAAGTGTTCATTTCGCTCGATTATTAGCATATATTTTTTCGCTTTTTTGCTAGCCAAATTTTGCATTAGTTCGCTCATAAGTCCCACCCTTTCAGTACGTCCGAGGGACGTATCGTTCGTAATGTGAGAGTGCCTATAAATGTGAGAGTGCCTATAAGGTCACTCTCTACAAAACTCACTAAAAGGGTTTGGCAAGCTCTATATTTGCTAGCCAAATACCTACGTATTTGGTGCAAATAACCGCTTGTCAAAGGGGCGCAAGCTCCCCCTTGAATCCCCCTCAAAACCCACGCTCCACCATACAAAAAAGGCTAGCATTTGCTAGCCACTTTTTGTAAAGTTTCGCTTGTTTCACCTTCTTCGGTGAAATTGTTGCTTTGCAACGATCAGGTAGAGCTACATTTTTTTCGTTGTTCAAATATTCTTACGCCATTTACTATTAAAATCGTAGGTATTCCAAAGTAAAGAAAAAATTGATTAGCAGGTAATACAAAATATAAAATAATACCAGCAATAATTACCAAACTTATAGTAAGTTTTGTTAATTTCATGAAGTATGCCACCTTATCTTATATAGATATCAAATAGATTAATATGCCGATTGTATTATAAAATCCATGAGCAACTATGGAATACCATATATTTTTTGTTTGTATATAAACAAAACTTAAAATAATACCAATAAAGAAAATACTTAGGCCTCCCCCATGAACAATAGAAAACAGAAAAGAAGAAATTAGTATTGAAATATATTGTTGTTTTTTGTTTGCTTGAGGATCAATCATACAAAATCGAAAAATTCCTTCTTCTAAAAAAGCTCCATAAGTAGCAGCATTTAAAAAGAATAAAAGGAGAGAACCATTTACTTCATTAGGATTTATACCTTCTGAAAAAGATGTATTTAGAATATTGATTAGGAATAAAACAGAGAATGAAAAAAAACTATATTTAAAGAGTTTTTTTAGATTTACTTCTTTGAATTCACGAATGAAGGTAGAATGAAATAGTATAATTATTAGCACTAAAAAAAATATATCACTATGTTCAAATAAAAAATATATATTTGACGGTACTCCTAATGATGGGATAGCAAAGGTCAAAACCAAGTAAGCAATACTAATTATCCATTTTATTGTCATTAGGCAGGAATATAATCAATATATTGTGTATTTGCTGTAGAAGTTTGAGTACGAATATATTTATTATCTACCTTACGATAAACTCTGTAGGTTACAGTTATTCTTGCATTTTGACGATATTTTTTAAATTTTCCACTTGCAGAAGTGTTTCTGGCTATTTCGATTTTCATCCCAAATACATTTGCACTGACAGATAACTTTGTACCTCGACTATGAGTTTCTATACCTAAATAAGTACGGCTTCCTTTAGCAATTGACCAGCTTTGAGGTTTAGACCAAGTCCTTGTTTGAATAACTGGTTCGTCTAACACATAGTAGTACTCATCATCAGAATAAGTGGCTATATCAGAAATGTTGTTCTCATTAGCGAATACCGCTCCGCTAGGAGTAATAGCAGAACCAAAAGTTAAAATAGAAGTAGATAATAAAAATGTCTTAAATAACTTTTTTTTCATCGAAATCACCTCGAATATAAGATATTTACGAAAACGCTTTCTATATATTTAGAATAATCAGAAAATTTGATGTTGTCAAGAGGTTTTATTTTATAAAAACCGTTATTTTAACAATTGATTGACATAATGTATAGTATGCCAAGTAGCGCCTCTACCAATGGATAGAGACGCTCACTTTGTGATTTTTAATTGGTCTAGCTAAAAGCAACTTTCTAAAGCTTGATTTTTCGCGGTTATCTATATCTAATTCTTTGTGCATTTTTATCTGTCATTTTTTAAAGACTTGTTATTTTTGAGAGGATTTGATATGCTTTTTTTGTCCTTCTCTAGTTCTTCATTTTGTAATATTTTTATGTTGATGAATAGGATAATCTCATTTTGGGCTGCTCGTTAGAGCAGTCTTTTTTTGTTTTCCATAAATAATTTCTCTTTTTACTTCCACAGTTTCCACCACTTTTTTTCAATAGGTGGTGGTGTATCGTTTATTATTTCTTCAGTAACAGTAGTTGATTCATTTTCCAAAGTTTTTTCCGTATAAGTCAATTGTAGTTGTTCCTGCAGTTTTTCAATTTGTTGGTTAGCTTGTAGGGCGAGTTGTTGTTGTTGGTCGAGTAACTTTTGCATTTGTTTTATTTGAGTATCTTTTTCTTGGAGCTGTATATCTTTTTGATTTAACTGTTTTTCTAGGAAAGAAAGGAGTTTTAATTCGGAAACTTGGTTGGTGTTTTTATGGTTTTCGATTTTTGATTTTTCGCCAACTAGTTGTTGATTTGAGTTTGCGTTATTGGTGAAAAACATTGATTTTATAGCTTTTTGTCCGGTTTCGTTAATCACAAACTTGTTTCCGATTTTTGCAAACCAAAGTTTTCGATTTTTGTCAGAAACTTTTTTGTTAATTGCTGTTTTACTAACTCCTAATTCTTCCGCAAGTTCTTTGATTGTTTTATCTGCCATAAATACTCCTTATATTTAATCGAATAAGTTTTGTAAATTCCCTATTAAATCTTGTTTGAGCTCCTTTGAAAGTTCTCGTTTTTCTGTCTCTTCTTTTTCAGTTTGTTGTTGCTTTTTAAAGTCAGCTTCATGAGTACCTAACGGAAGTTTTAATATTCGATCTTTAGCGCGCCATTTTTCTTCTTGTGTTAATTCTCCATTATGTTCAATATTAAATAATTTTATACGTAAATCTTCTTGTTTTCCTTTTGAAAAATCGTCAGCATGGTTGATTTCAGCTTTCCAAGTAAAACGATAACCAATAACAGGTTTACCTCGACCTTTGCCATATTTTTTACGAATAGTTAATCCTTTAAATAGTGGAGTTAGTTCTTCTTTTATTGGTTTGAGTACAAACTGATTTATATTTGTTTGTCTATAGCTTTTAGGAATATCTAATAGCTCTAAAAAATCTTCCTTAGAAAATTCAGCCCATCCTTGAGTTCGGTATTGTTTTAGCAATCTAAACATTGTTTTAGCATAACTGCTATTTAAATCTCGAAATTCTGTTAAAGAGAAACGTACCCAGCTTTCTAGATTATTAAGTAAAGGCAAAGCTTTTTCGTGGACTTTTATATCTACATAAGGGTTATCGACTTCTCCATGAATTTCAAAATCAGTAAACATTGTAAATCGTTCTATGGTTAATCCACCATTGCTTTTTCTTCCGAAACGTAAATCCATCAAATGATCGTATGTTCTTGCCAAATCTTTTATAAAGACTTCTCCTGCAGTCTGCTTATACGCACTTAAATCTTTAAGTTGGCTGAAATAAAAGCGTATTTTTTGATTACCTTTATCGCGCATTCTAGAGACAATAGAAAAAAACAAGTTCATTTCTATTGGGGTAAATTTTCTTAAAGGAATGGTATTTAATTCTGGTTCATACTTTACGATTTCATTTGCCATTTATTTGTTACTCCAGTCTAAATGATTTTATTGACATAATTTTAGGACATATTATGTCTAAAAACAATACCTAAAACAGATAATTTCATGCCTATAAACAGATAATTTCATGCCTATAAAATTTTGTATCCCTTGGGGGAGTAAGGACACAGCCGACGGTAAAGAGGTTTAAAAAGAGGTTTAAAAAAAGATTATAAAAGAGGGAGACAAAATTTCCCACCTAAAAAAACAATTCTTTTTTCTTTAAACAGGTTCGCGAACTTTTCTAAACTGCTAATTCAAAAACTCGCTCCCTACGGTCGCCAAAAAGGTGTGATCGCTACGCTCTCACATTATACCTGCGCAGTCGCCTCCGGCTCCTTTGCTAAAACCGTTGTTCAAAAAGGAGAGGGAAGGCTCTAAGAGCTTGTCTAAGCCGTTTTAAGACAGTCTTAGTATAAAAACCTTTATCTGAAGTTTAAAGCGCCTTACAGGCGGTCAGGGCAAGCCCTAACAACCCTAAAATAAGGGATACTTAAAAACACCACACAGATTTAATTTTTTAAGATATAATAACTTGTCGCCTATCCGACAGTCTTGCGACTGGAAGGAGGTGTATCTTATGATTACCCACTTTATTTGCGCCCTTCTTGTTGAGCTTCTAAACTCTTTATTTAGTTATTGGCTGAATAACCGAAACAAGAAGTAAAATCAACTAAGGCGATATCAGCTCACAAAAAAAGTCCTAGAGAATCCGACTTCTCTAGGACTTTCGTGTATCTTATGATTACCTATTTGCATATTTAGTTTAACATGAGTTTCAATCAAATTCAATTTTGCTGTTGCTGATCCAGCCATTCTTTGACACTTTCTAGATAATTTAATGCCGTTTCTTTTTTCGTTGGATTTTGTATGTTAGTTGCCTGTGGAAGCAAGATTTCATAGCGTTCATATGTGACTGATTGTTGTCGTTCTTTTCGTTCTTGTTCGCTAGTTGAAAAAGGGATTGTATCACTGAATAAGTCATAACACGCTTCTTCCGTTTGCGTATCTTTCACATATTGCACGTCTTTTTTTACTTGTTCATATTTTTCTTGGTACTCTTTTTGCTGTTTTTCTGGCAAATTCCGATAAAGTCGAGTGAGTGTTTCCATGTTTTTATCCGTCAAACGTTTTTCTTGATTCACAAAAATATCGTTCATTTCCTCATAATAAGCGGTAAATTTTTCTATTTTTTGCGTTAATGCTTGCTCTTTTTTCTTTTTATCACGTGCTGATTCATACTTTTGAGTGACATTTCCTAATAAAACACTTCTAGAAACGCGTTTATTACCCTCTAAAACACCGAATAAGCCGCTTAAAACGATTGATAAGGTAAATATAACCCCGAGTAATAAAAAACGCTTAAATCGAATTCTAGATACTTTTAATGAATATCTTGTTTGATAAGCCTTATAGCTACCTCCAATAATTCCTAAAATACTGGCAAAAATGAGTAGATAGGGTAAATAGAATGCCATGTCTTTTTATTCTCCCCATACCAACCAAAAGGCGAACAGTGTCATGATTAAGCAACATAAGGGGGCAAGAAAATCCAATGATCGTTGAATAAGCACCTTTTTCTGTTCCTTATTTCGCTGGTCTAATAGCTCTTGATGGAGTTTTTTAACTTGTAAATCAATCGTAGTTTGTATCCTTTCTTGCGTATAAGGAACGAGAAAAGCACGTTGTTTCTTTATT
>DXDB01000127.1 GCA_019115705.1 Candidatus Tetragenococcus pullicola
GGATCAGGAGGTTGAGGGTTCAAATCCTTCTGGGCGCGTTAAAATAAACGGGAAATAGCTCAGCTTGGTAGAGCACTTGGTTTGGGACCAAGGGGTCGTAGGTTCGAATCCTGTTTTCCCGATAAGAGAAACAAAAAAATTCTAAGGGGCCTTAGCTCAGCTGGGAGAGCGCCTGCTTTGCACGCAGGAGGTCAGCGGTTCGATCCCGCTAGGCTCCATATCATTTAAAAATGATTTTTTCGCGGTGTAGCTCAGCTGGCTAGAGCGTCCGGTTCATACCCGGGAGGTCGGGGGTTCGATCCCCTTCGCCGCGATTTAGAGCCTGGACCTTTAGCTCAGTTGGTTAGAGCAGACGGCTCATAACCGTCCGGTCGTAGGTTCGAGTCCTACAAGGTCCATAGTGGCATTGTAAGCTATACTTTATGCTTATTTTATAATGGAGGGTTACCCAAGTCCGGCTGAAGGGAACGGTCTTGAAAACCGTCAGGCGGGTAAAACCGCGCAAGGGTTCGAATCCCTTACCCTCCTTAGCTTGATTTATTGTAATAAAAACAATAGATTTTGCCTTTTATTATCGCGGGATGGAGCAGTCTGGTAGCTCGTCGGGCTCATAACCCGAAGGTCGTAGGTTCAAATCCTACTCCCGCAATTGTATTTCAATTTGAAATGCAGCACAGAAATAACGTTAACTAGGAAAATTTGGTTTGGTAGTTCAGCTGGTTAGAATGCCTGCCTGTCACGCAGGAGGTCGCGGGTTCGAGTCCCGTCCAGACCGTTTATGGCTCGGTAGCTCAGTTGGTAGAGCAATGGATTGAAGCTCCATGTGTCGGCAGTTCGATTCTGTCCCGCGCCATTGTCTTTTTTAGTGCGGGTGTAGTTTAGTGGTAAAACCACAGCCTTCCAAGCTGTTGTCGCGAGTCCGATTCTCGTCACCCGCTTTTTTACCTTTATTTTTTATGAAGGGCCTATAGCTCAGCTGGTTAGAGCGCACGCCTGATAAGCGTGAGGTCGATGGTTCGAGTCCATTTAGGCCCATTAAAATCAAATACTTTTTGGTTTTGGGGAAGTACTCAAGTGGCTGAAGAGGCGCCCCTGCTAAGGGTGTAGGTCGAGAAATCGGCGCGAGGGTTCAAATCCCTCCTTCTCCGTAGCTGTGTTTTTGAGGGTTGTATCTAGTTGGATCTAGAGGCTTAAAAAACATAAAAGATATGAATTATAAACCTTGATATATAAGGGGTTGAACGACTTTGATACTTTCAAGGTCGTTTTTTTTTGTGTCGAAGGAAAATACGAAAATATATATACTTGTGGAAAAATTTTGCATTAATTTTGCATTGCCTTTTTAAAATTTTGCATTGGCCATTTAGGCTTACACAAAAATTGGTGATTTTGGATACCAGTGCAAAATACTTTTTTGATGAAATGTTGTTAAATCAACCTTTTGAGGCTTAAAAATTTTGCATTTTGGAAAAGTAGGATTTGACGTTTTGGACCTAAAATAGCCCTTTTTTAACATAAAAACAGCGTTATTTTGCATTATTTGTCGGTCATGATCGAATCAAAGACCTCTTGCGCAAATTCGTTTTCCTCATCGTTCAGTTCTTTGATCACGTGGGCATACGTTTCTTCGGTCGTGCTTACTGATTCGTGTCCCAGTTGTTTGGCGATCCAATGAATGTGGAATCGTTTATATAAACAAATCGAAGCATAGGTGTGTCTTAATCCATGAAAAGTTATCGTTTCTTCGATACCGGCAAGCTCGCAAGTTTTTTTGACATATTTATTGATCTTGTTGTAAGTTACTAGCATTTCATACTTGTTCTCGTCTTCTTTGCTTTGTTTTAAAAACAGATACTCATTATCTTTCCAACCGCCTTTTTCTTTGTATTCTTTAAGGCGCTTTAGGACTTCTTTTCCAACAGAGACTGTACGCATCTTTTTATTTTTAGTAGGTTTAAATTCCTTTGTTTCTTTATAATCGTAAGTAAAAGCGATATCTATTGTCTGTTTTTCAAAATCAATAGCAGACCACCCTAGTGCTAACACCTCACTGATCCTCATACCTGTTCCTAAGCCGATGATCATCATGTAGCGGGAATAACTTCTAGAGGGATTACTCACGCGATTATTTAAGACTCTCATGACCGCTCGAGCATCTTTTTCTGATAGAAATTTTTCGGACTCTTTTTTCTTATGATCGACTCCTTTTAATTTGATATTGTAGGTAATGTCCGTATGGATGATTCCGTCATGATAAGCATCTTGTAAGCATTGTCGAACATAGCGCCAGCGTTTGATCACAGTGGCCTTAGAACGCTTTGTCTTTTGTGCTGTTCCTATTTCGCCACCATCGGCGATCCAATTAACAAACTCTTGCATCTTGTTCCGATCAAGATCTAATATTTTTGTTTCGCCAAAAAACTCTTGCGCAAATTTTATGGACAATTTCACTTCTTTATCGTGCTCAATAGATTGTTGGCCATTATGGAATAAATCAAACCAATTTTTAAAGTAGTCCATAAACACGATATGATGATTGATCGACTTATTCTTCAATAATAGAGCATTGACTCTTGCCGCCGCAACTTCACATTCTGCTTTTGTTTTAAAACCGTTTTTTGATTTTGTCGCATATTTTCCTGTCCGCCTGTCTTTATAGCTGATCCTATATTGCCAACCACTTGGAAATTTATTTATACTAGCCATTCTGTCTGCCTCCATTCATATTGAGAGTAAACTAGGAAACCCTAGTCACTCATCCTAAGTGGATTTGTTCATTGGGACTACTTGATAATCCCTCCACTTTTTTCCGTTTTTTCTTAATTTTTCTTCATTTTGATGCTTTTTACTTGACTTTTATAAATCGCCTACATAATCAGCGAGAACAGGCACAAAAACCTGTATCTCACTGAAAAGGTAGGTCTTATTTATGTTAAAGCACCTCCAAACCCACGAAGAGTACTTAAACATCCAAAACCAACTTCGTGGTTCCGTCACTCAAGAAGCGTTGGAGGAATATGGCGATTTAATCGCCATATTCCAGCTCCTGAATTTTGACAATTCCCACAAGTACCTTGCTACACTTTACTCATCAACTGGCCGTCCAGCACTAAACCAGATTGAAATCTTTCGTTCCATGGTGCTCTGTGCCTTTCTCGACAAGTCATGGGAACAAATGATTCATTTTTTGCAACATCGAGCGGTTTTTCGCACAATCATCGGAATTTCAAAAGATTCTATTCCGACTTTACCCTCTTTTTATGCTTTCAGCTCTCGCATTATGCCGACTCACGAAAAAAGTGTTACTCGCAAGCCTTTAGGTAAAAAACCAACCAAAAAGTTAAAAAAGAACGAAAAGATGGCTGAGAAAAAAGAGGGCCGTGTGAAAGATATGGTAACTATTGTCAATAAGGACAAACCTTTTAACCAGTTTCGACCCGAAAGACATCTTCAAACGTTATTCAAATTGATCAGTGTAGATACCTCAATGAAAATGGGACTATTGTCCAATTCTTGTTACGTATCTGGAGATGGCACAAGTGTCCGTACCGGTGCTTCCAGTTATGGAAGAAAAGTTTGTAATTGTCGTAAACACGGTATTTTCAAATGTGATTGTCCAAGGCGTTATTCCGATCCGAAAGCTGAATATGGTTGGGATAGCTATAAAGCTCAGTATTATTATGGCCACACGGCCTATTTCTTATCCACTTACAACAAAAAAGAAAAAGTAGACTTGCCTTTGTACGCCAAAATGCTTAGTGCCAAAAGACACGATAGTGTCACGGCAATTATTAGCTTGGCCGAGTTTCGTGAGCTTTATCCAGAAATGACTCTCAAAGGATTCATTTCCGATTCAGCTTCAGATAACTATCCAACCTATAAGCTTTTACAACAACCAGACTGGGACATTCCTGCCTTCATTGCACTGAACAACCGTACCGAAGCGAAATTTACTTATAAACAGGTTGAAATCAATGAAGATGGTGTTCCTGTTTGCGAAGGTGGACTGCCCATGATTTACAATGGAAGAGACAATACTCGTTGTCGCAATAAGTTCCGTTGCCCGGCTATGGCTAAAATAGGAGTACAATGCCCGTTAAGCGAATATTGCTCGAACTCTCCTTATGGACGAACAGTCTATACGAAAACAGAAGACAATCCTCGTGCATTTACTGTGATTCCCAGAAATTCAAAAAAATGGAATTCGGTCATGAAGCAACGAACGAGCATCGAACGTATCAATAAACAAGTCCTTCGGGATTGCGGTATCGAAAATAATGGCGTTCGTACGCGTGGACGAATTAACGTCTGGATCACCATGGCCATGATGGTTATTCATTTAAAAGCACAATACAAATGTCAAAAGAATGAAAATAATGCAGCTTGCCAATAAATAACTAATTTTTTTTAATTAAAAATGGTAGGTTTATTTGGCATACTCTTTTTTTGGTTGACCATCGTTAAATTCACATCTGGAATGCTCAAAAAAGTTAGAATAAGTGAAAATCAACGATTTTCATCTGAAATATCTCATTTGTTAAGAAAATTAGAGTTAGTTTCCTAGTTCACTCTCGTTTCATTTTAGCACAAACAACGTGTTATGTAATCAAAAAAAGAAAGGCTGGAACGAGGATTCTCAGTTCCAGCCGATTAGTTATAATTATGAACGACCATACATGGACTTAGGAGTTCCATAACGCCATTTTCCAAGTTTACGTTGCAACCATGGAATGACCCAACGATCTAGACCAACGGCACGGCCAGATCCATTCATCAAAGCAATAGCTGCAGGAACAAACCACATGTTTGCCCAATAAAACATTCCTGACATACAAAATGTTGCAACTAAGACAATTGTAACCCCACTAAATAACCAAGTAAATAAGCCGGCCATCAAGCAAAGAGCGATACCGATTTCGGCAAAGACCATAATTTTTTGGAACGTCACAGCAACTTCCATGTTTGGCATGATTGTTTTCATAATACTCATGAACCAATCAGGAGCATTTTCAATAACAGCCATTGGTTCTTCACCGTATCCGTAACTTAAACCAAAAACAGTTTTTAATGCTTCTCCACCAGTTTCAGCGGCTCCACTTGCGGCACTGGCAGCATCAGCCCCACTGGCAGCACTTGCGGCATCAGCAGCATAATCCCACGTCCATGGGAAAACACTGTCGCCTTGGAACCAAGAACCTTCACCAAACCAAGTGCTCGGTGTGAACCACTTACCATCGCCGACAATTTTTTTGAAGGCTTCAAGGAACCAAGCCATTCCGTAAAAGAGACGTAGTGGTAAACTCCATAAAACATTTCCGTAACGAGAAGAGTGACCACGTGCAACATTGCGATCATTTTTGATATGGAAAAATTCATGCATGATATATTGGAACATATAATAGCCTGTCCGAATATCAAAGAAGTATTTTAAGTTAACAATATGCTTCATGATGATTGCTAAAAAGCCACTTAAATGAATCTTATTAAAGAGGTTAGCAACTCCCCATTTAGATCCAATTGAAACCATGAAACCTTGATAGTTCCCTTTATAAGCTTCTTTTTCGCTCCCATTGATAGAAGAGACGATATGTTTGGCGGCAGTGTGTCCCGTTCCTTCAGCAGCTTGCACGATTTGTGGTGTTGGTGTATTTGGAAATTCTTCATAATATACTTGGTCACCAACAATATAAATATTTTGGTTTTCATATCCTTTAGCTTGCATGTATTCATTGGCAACAAGTCGGCTACCACGAGCAGACTCTAGCCCAAAATCAGCAGCATCAGAAGTAGCCTTGACACCAGCCGTCCAAATCAACGTGTATGTTGGAATCGTAGAACCATCTTTTAATTTGATGTGATCAGGTTCCACTGCAACAATTGGAGAATCAAGCACTAATTCAACTTTCTTTTTCTTCAAGAAACGTTCTGCTTTTGCGGCATCATTTCTGTCCAACATATTTAAAATCGTTGGTAAAGCTTCAACAACTTTCAAACTAATTTCACTTGGGTCTAATTTATAAACTTTTGCCAATTGGTCTTTCCAGTCGATTAATTCACCAATCATTTCAATACCAGTAAACCCTGATCCGCAGACAACAAAAGTCAGCATCGCTTTACGTTTAGCAGCATCTGGTTCTAAAGCTGCTTTAGCAACGGTTGATTCAATATGTTCTCTGATACGAACAGAGTCGTCAAAAGACCAAAGAGTAAAGCCATTTTCTTTGACACCTGGCGTACCAAAATCGTTTGGTTCCCCACCCATAGCTAAAACCAAATAATCAAATGGATAAGAACCCATTTTGGTTTGAACAGCTTTTTTAGTTTTATCGATGGACGTTACAGTGTCAGTAACTAATTGGACATTTTTTTTGCGACAGAAAAGACGTTGTAGATCGTATTGGATTGCATCTGGTTCAACCCGTCCGCCAGCCACTTCATGAAGTTCGGTCATCATGGTATGATAGGAATGTCGGTCGATCAATGTAATCGAGACATCCTCATCTTTTTTGAACTTTTTAGCCATGTATTTAGTTGCTGCAACACCAGAATACCCAGCCCCTACAACGACAATATTTTGCTTAGTCATTGATTATCTCTCCTTAATATTAAAAATAAAAAATAATTATTACACAATCTATTCCATTATATAGCTATTTGCAATGTTTGTCTAAATGTTTTTTTGAAAATTTCACAAAAACAGTGACATTAATTGACGTTTGTCCAATCTTCTTCATTTTCTTAAGAAATTTGTGAGATTTTTATTGACAATCCATAAAAATTCGTTAAAATGTTAGATGAATCACAAAGATCTTTGTGAAAAAATGAAGAAAGTGGGATTTATAATGAAAACAAAAAAATTTATGACAGGATTTGCTGCTTTGGCTTTTTCAGCAATTATATTAGGAGCATGTTCTCCAGATGAAAATACCGCAGAAAGTTCTGAAAATAGTAGTGAAGCTTCAACTTCTGAAGTAAGCGAATCAACGGAAACAGAAGAAAGTTCTTCTGATGTTGTTTCAGCTGCTTCTTTACAAGATGGTACGTATACACTTGAAGAAAAGAATGACAAAAATGGCTATCATGCTGTCTTTTCACTTACAGCAAAAGATGGTGCGATCACCGATTCACAATTTGATTATGTAGATGCAGATGGAAAATCGAAAAAAGATGATGACGATTATAATACATCAATGAAGGAAAAATCTGGTATTGCACCAGAAGAATTCATTCCCAAATTTAATGATGAATTATTAGATAAACAAAACCCTTCAAATATTGAAGTCGTTTCTGGTGCTACCCATAGTTTCCATTCTTTCCAAAACTATGCACAACAATTGATTCAAGCAGCTCAAGCAGGAGAAACAGATGCAATTGAAATCGATAATGGTGCAGATTTACAAGATGGTACTTACACATTGGAAGAAAAGAACTATAGCCATGGCTATCGTACTGTCTTTTCAATTGTAGTCAAAGATGGTAAAGTAACAGAATCTGATTTTGATAATGTGAATGAAGCAGGCGATTCTAAAAAAGATGACGCTGATTATAATACAAGCATGAAAGATCAATCAGGTACGAACCCTGAAACGTACATTCCTGAATTGAATGATGAATTGGTTCAAGCCATGGGTGAAGAAGAAGGAACACCTGGTGATGTTGAAGTTGTTTCAGGAGCTACTGAATCTTCTCATACCTTTGTTTTATACGCGCAACAATTGATCAATGCCGCTGAAAAAGGTGACACCGAAACAATTACAGTTGATAACTTTGTATCTGAATAAAAAGGTTGAACAAACGAATAAAAAAGGCTGAGTTCATTGACTTGGCTTTTTTTATTTGGATAATATTTGTAAAAAAACTTTTCAAGTAACAAAAAACAGGCTATGATAAACAAAGCAAATGATTGAAAAGAGGAAGACAATGAAACACATTTATGGAAAACTACTCGTTGCTTTGCTTTTACTTGTTAGTTTGGCAGGGTGTAAAGATAAAAAAGAAGCGACTACTACTAGTGAAGTCACTGTAGCTGAAGGGATGAGAAAAGAACCTTACGCACAAGAAGAATTTTTACTGGGGACGTATACTAGGATCCGTGTCTACGATGAAGGTAAAAAAGAAGCCTTACAACCAGCTTTTGATCGGATTAAAGAGCTAGGGGATAAAATCACGATTAATCAATCGGGATCTGAAATTGATGCTATCAATGCCAGTGCAGGTAAAGAACCTGTGAAAGTCTCTAAAGATATTTATGCATTATTGAAAAAGGCCTATGATTATAGTGAAGAATCTGATGGTGGCTTCAATATGGTTATTGGCGCGATTACTCAGTTGTGGCGAATTGGTTTTGATGATGCCAGAAAACCGGACCAGTCCGAAATTGATGAAGCCTTAAAACACATCGATTATCATCATGTGATATTTAATGATCAAGAGCAGACGGTCTATCTAGAAGATCCCCAAATGATTTTAGATTTAGGGGCGATTGCCAAGGGATATATTGCTGATGAGGCAGCTGCTGTTTTACAAGAACATGGCGTTACCTCTGCTATTGTTGATTTAGGGGGAAATATTTATGTTGTCGGTCAAAGCTGGCGAGGAGAACCGTGGAATGTGGGAATACAAGATCCAAATAATGCGCGCGGCTCTGTCTTAGGTGCCATTAAAGAAGAGGATAAAACGGTCGTGACTTCAGGCATTTATGAACGTTATTTAGAAGTTGATGGAAAAACCTATCATCATATTTTTGATTCGAAAACAGGCTATCCTTACGACAATGACATAGCAAGCGCCACAATTATTACGGATAAATCAATCGATGGTGATGGGTTAACAACCGTCATTTTTGATAAAGGGGTCAAAGCTGGCTTGGAATATATTGAAAAGGAAACGCCTAAAGGAACAGACGCTATCTTTGTAACAAAAGAAGATAAAGTGTATGTAACAGACGACATCAAAGATACGTTTAAATTAGATGAAAACTCTGGGTATGAAATGGGCGATCGTAGCCAATTGAAATAAAGTAAAGGAGAAGAAAATGACAATTAAAAACTTTTTGGAAGTAGTGGAGATTCGAACGAAAATCGCCAGTGTCTTTCCGTTTCTGATAGGAGTCCTTTTTTCATTAACGTATTTTCATGAAATTCATTGGGGATACACGACACTCTTCTTTTTGGGAATGATTGTTTTTGATATGGCAACCACTGCTATTAATAATTTCATGGATTTCAAAAAAGCAAAATCAGAAACTTATAAGTATCAGCAAAATGTGATTGGAAGAGAACGCCTATCCGAAAAGATGATTCGTAATATGATCTTAGGTATGATTTTGTTTACCTTGTTCATCGGTTTAATTTTGAGTTGGCAAACAGGCTGGCTATTGTTGGTGATGGGTGGCATTGTTTGTTTTATTGGTATTTTTTATACGTATGGTCCGATTCCCTTATCAAGAATGCCTTTAGGTGAAGTCTTTAGCGGAGTAACCATGGGGTTGGGGATCTTTGCAATCACAATTTATTTAAACACTGTCGATCAAGGTGTTTTTTATTTAAATCTGGATTTAAGAAGTGGTATTTTTAATCTTACTGGCCAGTTATGGGGAGTGCTTGCCATTGTCTGGGCTTCGTTGCCACTTGTTTTTACCATTGCGAATATCATGTTGGCAAATAATTTGCGTGATTTAGAAATGGATATCGAAAATCATCGCTACACCTTGGTTTATTATATCGGCCGTAATAATGGGATTTTATTGTTTCAAGGATTAATGTATGCTTGTTATCTCACGATATTGATTGGCCTTGTATTTGGCATTTATAGTTGGCCAATCTTGCTTATTTTTCTAACCCTTCCCAAAATCCATCAAAACTTGAAAGAACATCAAAAAAGCTTACCCCATCCTCGTAGTTTTGGTTATACTATCAAAAATATGATTCTATTTAATAGTAGCTATGCCTTAAGCTTATTTGCTACTTTCATTTGGCAAGTAATGCGAAATAAACTATAAAAAAACGAGCAAATGCTCGTTTTTTTTAAGTTCATCTAATGGAAGTTAAGCTGATTTCACCTGAAGATAGCATGAATTTCTTTTTTGTTGTTTCAACAACAAGTTCGCCTGTATCGGTAATTTCTGTTGCTAAACCAGTGTAGGTATGACCTTGTTGTATAAAGGTCACCATTTTGCCGAGAACAAAGGATTTTTCTCTATAGATTTGCAAATACCGTTGATCAGGTAAAGCTGCAACCAGTTCAAAAAAGTTCTTCCAAATTAAAGCAATCAATTCATTACGGCTGCAATTAGTAACGCCATCTGGAAATAAAGAACCTGCTTTATCTTTTATTTCTACTGGGAAAGCTTTTGGTGCAATGGAAAAATTGATGCCCATTCCTAAAATAACATGAGCAATTTGGCCAGTTTCAAAATTACTCATGGCTTCAGACAAAATACCACACACTTTTTTTTCGTTTAAATAGATATCATTGACCCACTTGATCGTCGTTTTTTCACCTGTGACCGTATCAATGGCTAAAGCGGCCGCCACAGCTGCTAAAATCGTGTATTGTGGCAGCTCCTCAAAAGACTGATTAGGATATAATAATAAACTCATATAGATTTGGCCTTTAGGTGAAAAAAAGGGGCGACCGAAACGACCGTGACCACCTGTTTGTGTTTCTGCAAGAAATAAAGCTGGGGCCTCTTGGTTACTGATTGCGGCTTTTTTAGCATCAGTCATGGTAGAATCCGTGGACTCTTTTAAAAAAATGTGGGGAGACAAAAGCTCTGAACTGGCACAGGCGGTAGGTTCTAAAACATCCGAAGTTAAATAACGATAGCCTGTGGGTCCATGTTCAATTTGATAGCCTTTTTTTTCGAGTTCGCCAATCGCTTTCCATACCGCAGTACGGGAAATTCCTAGTTCTTGGGCTAATTTTTCACCAGAATGCGTTTTGGAAGATTGACGTAACATAGTAAGTAATTTTTGTTGAGTATTCATAGCAAACTCCTTTTTGATAGATAAGACAACTTAGTGGAAAAAGCGTGTGAGTTCAAGTTGAATCTCTGGAAACTCAAAGCGAAGTTGTGCCTCATCAATCATCATTCCTAGTAATCGGTACTCCTGAGTTTTGCGGAACTCTTGATGTCCTCCTAATAGTTCATCATAATAACCTTCTAAATTAGGATTACGAGGGGCATTCAAAGCGTCAAAAAATTTCTCCATATCTGACGGTTTACTTTCGCAATAGCCTGTTAAATGAATGGTTACTTTTGTTTTATCTTGTTGGATATCTAATTGTAATTTTTGTATATCGTTAGAAAAACAGTACAATAGTAAGTCATCCACGATACGACGAGTTCGTTCTTTTTCGTTCATTTCGATGCTCCTTTAATTCCTGTAAATTATTTAAAATAGGGACCATGAAGGCAGCTACAAAACCACATGAAAAGCCATTATTATATAGATTAAGTCCGCCATGTAAAAAGCCAACATTTGAGACAAGGGTCATATGGATAAACCCAGCAAAAACACCAGGAATAGTTCCATAATTACCAGCAATTGGCGCCAGACTGGTTCCAAAAAGGGCCGTTAATATGATTGGAAAAGGATCGTTCCCGTAATTGGGAGAGACCAGTGAAGCTAGGAAAACCCCCAACAAAATTGGCAAACTATTCTTCCAATGATTACCAAAGGCACTAAAACCCATGACAGTAAGAACTGCACCTACGATAGGTCCTGAAAAACTTCCTTTCATCAGTATAACAAAAAGGATCATTAATAGCCCCATAATTCCCATATTTATCAGAGTGGCTCCCGTGGAAGACAACGCAATAAAATCGGTAATTAAGGTACCTGGTTCTGAAAAAATCTTTTTAAGATCATTCCAACTCGCATGAAGAAAAAGTCCAATGATAATTAGAATGATGGAAAGAATAATCAAAAAGAACATGGCAGAAGACGAATACTGAGTTGAAATCAATTGCGGCGTCACTATTTCATGACCGAATAGACGAAGGCCGTTTGCTATGAACATTGCAATGATGCCAGAAGTAAAGCCTACATTATATAAGGAAAATCCTTGATGAAATTGTAAGAAGTGAGCAGACAAGGGTGGTAAAATGATGCCGATAAGAATGCCTACCAAATAGCCTAAAAGAACCCCGATTTCAACTGGTAATCTCGTTCCAAAGGCAATATAACTGATGACAGGTGATACGGCACTACCAAATAAAGCAATTAGTGAAAACTGAGAATAGGGTTTTTTGACCAAACGAGCGTAACATAATACGCCTAGGAAAATCGGTATCGAATTAAAAATGTCTTTACCAAAAAAAGAAAAGCCAGAAACAGTAAAAAAAGCAGCCAACATAGGCCCGTTGAGTTCGACCTTTTTATACCAAGCAAGTGCTAAACTTACAAAAGTTAAGATACCGCTATTAAAAAAAGTACTGCCAAAGTTGCCTACAGCAAAATAATCAGTAGTCAAATTACTAGGCGCTAAAAAAATTGCCTGCATCCCCCACCATAAATTGCTCATTGATTCTGAAAAAAGACCGATTGCAATCAATACTAAGCAATAGGTAGCCATTAATTTGTACAAAAAACTAGAAAATAAAGGGGATGTTTTATCTTTGCGACGCAAAAAAATAGTCTTGTTTCCCATAAAATCCTCCATTCTTATTACTTCTAGCATACCTTTTTTAAAAGTGAGAAGTCAATTTTTAAAATCGACGATGAGTGGGAACCATCGTGTTACGATTCACAGAATCATCAGACCTACAATTTGAGATAGTCATTTTTAATGGCAGTTGTGAGTAATAATCCTATGGCTGACAATTGTAGACATAGTCGTGTCGTGTATCCTGTCAGAAAATTTATTCAAAAAAATATTGACAAGTACAAATAAAAGGTGTAAACTATTTAGATGCAAAAACTATCAAACATGTATGAGTTGGAGCGAAATATTGTCCGTTCCGGCTGGAAATAAAGAAACAAAAGTAGAATTTCTTCATGAAAACCTCTATTTTTGGTTTTTTTTTGCTCACAGGCCGCAAAAAAAGCTCTCTGTTACACAAATTTAATTTTTGTAACATTTTTGTAAAGTGATAGTTTTTTGATAGACATACTGAAGGGGTGAAGAGCTTGGCTGGACACGTAGTAAAATACGGAAAGCACCGCGAACGTAGAAGTTTCGCACGTATCAATGAAGTACTGGAATTGCCAAATTTGATTGAAATTCAAACCGATTCTTACCAATGGTTCTTAGATGAGGGCCTCAGAGAAATGTTTGAAGATATTTTGCCAATTGAAGATTTTAATGGAAACTTGTCTTTAGAATTTGTGGATTATGAGTTAAAAGAACCGAAGTATACAGTAGAAGAAGCACGTGCACATGATGCAAACTATTCGGCACCGATCCATGTAACCTTGCGCTTAGTCAATCGTGAAACTGGAGAAATAAAATCACAAGAAGTTTTCTTCGGCGACTTTCCATTGATGACAGAACAAGGGACATTTATTATCAACGGAGCAGAACGTGTTATCGTTTCTCAATTAGTTCGTTCTCCAGGTGTTTATTTCCATGATAAAGTAGACAAAAATGGAAAAGAAGGATTCAGTTCGACTGTGATTCCAAATCGTGGCGCTTGGTTGGAAATGGAAACAGATGCCAAAGATATTTCCTACGTTCGTATCGATCGAACACGTAAAATTCCTTTGTCTGTTTTAGTTAGGGCTTTGGGTTTTGGCTCAGACGATACGATTTTAGATATTTTTGGTGAAAGTGAATCGTTACACGCAACAATTGAAAAAGATTTGCACAAAAATGCGAGTGACTCTCGTACTGAAGAAGGATTAAAAGACATTTATGAACGTCTTCGTCCTGGAGAACCAAAAACAGCAGATAGTTCTCGTAGCTTGTTAAATGCTCGCTTTTTTGACCCACGCCGCTATGATCTAGCTGCAGTTGGTCGTTATAAAATGAATAAAAAATTAGACCTTAAAACACGTTTATTGAATCTGACTCTGGCGGAAACGTTAGTTGATCCAGAAACAGGGGAAATTTTAGTTGAAAAAGGAACAGTTTTAACGCATGAAGTCATCGATGGGTTTGCTGAACATCTTGAAAACGGCTTGAATGCAGTGACATATTATCCTTCAGAAGATGGTGTTGTGACAGATCCAATGGTGGTTCAAGTCATCAAAGTCTATTCACCAAAAGATCCTGAACGTGTTGTCAATGTGATTGGTAACGGCTATCCTGACCCTAAAGTGCGTACAGTACGTCCGGCAGATATGGTCGCAAGTATGGGTTACTTCTTCAATTTAATGGAAGGCATCGGTAACGTGGATGATATCGATCACTTAGGAAATCGTCGGATCCGTTCAGTAGGTGAACTTTTACAAAACCAATTCCGTATTGGATTAGCGCGAATGGAACGTGTGGTTCGAGAACGTATGTCGATTCAAGATAGTGATACCTTGACACCGCAACAACTCATCAATATTCGTCCAGTTGTTGCCAGTATCAAAGAATTCTTTGGATCTTCTCAATTATCACAATTTATGGATCAAACCAATCCATTAGGAGAATTGACTCATAAACGTCGCTTATCCGCTTTAGGACCTGGTGGATTGACACGTGATCGTGCGGGCTATGAAGTGCGAGACGTTCATTATTCTCACTATGGCCGTATGTGCCCGATTGAAACGCCAGAAGGACCTAATATTGGATTGATTAATAGTTTGGCTTCTTATGCAAAGGTCAATCGTTTTGGCTTTATCGAAACGCCTTATCGTCGAGTTGATCGAAAAACAGGCCGTGTGACAGACCAAATCGATTATTTGACAGCCGATACCGAAGACCATTATGTTGTGGCCCAAGCCAACAGTCCTTTAAATGAAGATGGTTCTTTTAAAGAAGATGTTGTCATGGCACGTGCCACGAGTGAAAATTTAGAAGTTTCCACTGATAAAGTAGATTATATGGACGTCTCACCAAAACAAGTAGTTGCTGTTGCGACAGCTTGTATTCCATTTTTGGAAAATGATGACTCCAACCGCGCCTTGATGGGTGCCAACATGCAACGTCAAGCAGTACCATTGATTGATCCACATTCTCCTTGGGTTGGTACTGGAATGGAATATAAATCTGCACATGACTCTGGTTCTGCTTTGTTGTGTAAAAATGATGGTGTCGTTGAGTACGTTGATGCGACAGAACTTAGAGTCCGTCGTGATAATGGAGCTTTGGATGTTTATCATATTACGAAATTCCGTCGTTCTAATTCGGGAACAAGCTATAACCAACGTCCACTGGTTCAGTTAAATGAAAAAGTAGAAAAAGGTGATATCTTAGCGGATGGACCTTCCATGGAAAATGGAGAAATGGCACTAGGACAAAATGTCTTGGTTGGTTTCATGACTTGGGAAGGCTACAACTATGAAGATGCCGTAATCATGAGTCGTCGTTTAGTAAAAGATGATGTTTATACATCCATTCACATTGAAGAATATGAATCAGAAGCACGTGATACTAAATTAGGACCTGAAGAAATTACTCGCGAAATCCCTAATGTTGGTGAAGATGCCTTAAAAGATCTCGATGAAATGGGGATCATCCGCATCGGAGCAGAAGTTCGCGATGGGGACTTATTAGTCGGAAAAGTAACGCCAAAAGGAGTAACCGAACTTTCTGCTGAAGAACGTTTATTGCATGCAATCTTTGGTGAAAAAGCGCGTGAAGTAAGGGATACTTCCTTGCGTGTGCCTCATGGTGGCGGAGGAATTATCCATGATGTGAAAATCTTTACTCGTGAAGCAGGAGATGAACTTTCACCAGGTGTCAATATGTTAGTCCGCGTCTATATTGTCCAAAAACGTAAAATTCATGAAGGGGACAAGATGGCTGGACGTCACGGAAACAAAGGGGTCGTTTCTCGTATCATGCCAGAAGAAGATATGCCATTTCTTCCAGATGGGACGCCAATCGATATCATGTTAAATCCATTAGGGGTTCCTTCTCGGATGAATATCGGACAAGTCCTAGAGCTACATCTAGGAATGGCTGCTCGTGAGTTAGGGATCCATGTTGCAACGCCTGTCTTTGATGGGGCTTCAGATGATGACGTTTGGGAAACTGTAGCCGAAGCTGGGATGGCAAAAGATGCCAAAACAGTTCTTTATGATGGTCGCACAGGTGAACCATTTGATGGCCGTATCTCAGTCGGCGTTATGTATATGATTAAACTATCTCACATGGTTGATGATAAATTACATGCCAGATCAATTGGACCTTATTCTTTGGTTACCCAACAACCACTTGGAGGAAAAGCTCAATTTGGTGGTCAACGTTTTGGGGAAATGGAAGTATGGGCCTTGGAAGCTTATGGTGCTGCCTATACGTTACAAGAAATCTTAACGTATAAATCAGATGATGTCGTGGGTCGTGTGAAGACTTATGAAGCCATCGTGAAAGGTGAACCTATTCCAAAACCAGGAGTTCCAGAATCTTTCCGTGTGTTGGTAAAAGAACTGCAATCCTTGGGACTAAATATGCGTGTTCTTGATATTGAGGATAAAGAAATTGAATTACGTGATCTTGACGATGAAGATGACGATTTGATTACAGTGGATGCTTTAGAAAAATTTGCAGAGCAACAAAAAGCAAAGAAAGCTGAAAAAGCAGAAACAGATGCTAAAAACCAAGCAGCAGAAAAACAACCGACAGATGAAGAGAATGTATCGGTAGAAGAGCCTTTAGATTAAAAAAACGGGTGAAGGTCTTGCTGACTCAAGTAGGCAAGACCAAAAGCCTGGTCGTTTGAAGAAAAGGAAATGGAGGGAACCCTTTTTGATCGATGTAAATAAATTCGAAAGTATGCAAATAGGTTTAGCTTCTCCTGAAAAAATCAGAAGCTGGTCTTATGGTGAGGTAAAAAAGCCAGAAACCATCAATTATCGGACCTTAAAGCCTGAACGTGAAGGATTGTTTGATGAGCGTATTTTCGGCCCAACAAAAGACTGGGAATGTGCTTGTGGGAAATACAAGCGAATCCGCTATAAAGGAATCGTTTGTGATCGTTGTGGCGTCGAAGTAACCCGCTCTAAAGTTCGTCGTGAACGAATGGGACATATTGAACTAGCAGCACCTGTTTCTCATATTTGGTATTTCAAAGGTATTCCATCTCGTATGGGACTTATCTTAGACATGAGTCCTCGTGCATTAGAAGAAATTATTTATTTTGCTTCTTATGTTGTGATTGAACCAGGAAATACAAGCTTAGAAAAGAAACAATTGTTAACAGAACGTGAGTATCGTGAAAAACGTGATCAATATGGCCAAGAATTTAATGCTGCCATGGGAGCAGAAGCTATCAAACAATTGCTTGAAGCAGTTGACTTAGATGGTGAATGTGAAGAACTAAAAGAAGAATTGAAGAATGCAACTGGACAAAAACGGACTCGTGCCATCCGCCGTCTAGACATTTTGGAAGCTTTCCGAACTTCTGGTAACAAGCCAAGTTGGATGGTTATGGATGTTATTCCAATCATACCTCCTGATTTACGACCAATGGTTCAATTAGAAGGTGGACGTTTTGCAACAAGTGATTTAAATGATTTATACCGTCGCGTTATTAACCGTAATAATCGCTTGAAACGCTTGTTGGATTTGAATGCCCCCAATATCATTGTTCAAAATGAAAAACGAATGTTGCAAGAAGCAGTGGATGCATTGATCGATAATGGTCGTCGTGGCCGTCCTGTAGCAGGACCGGGTAATCGTCCATTAAAATCTTTGTCCCATATGCTAAAAGGGAAACAAGGACGTTTCCGTCAAAACTTATTGGGTAAACGTGTCGACTATTCTGGTCGTTCGGTTATCTGTGTAGGACCGTTTTTGAAAATGTATCAATGTGGTCTACCAAAAGAAATGGCCATCGAACTATTCAAACCTTTTGTGATGCGCGAGTTAGTTAAACGCGAACTTGCCTCCAACATTAAAAATGCCAAACGAAAAATCGAACGTCTAGAAGACGATGTTTGGGACGTTTTAGAAGATGTTATTCGTGAACATCCAGTCCTATTAAATCGGGCACCTACGCTTCACCGTTTAGGTATCCAAGCTTTTGAGCCAGTATTGGTTGAAGGCCGTGCGATTCGGTTGCATCCATTAGTTTGTGAAGCTTATAATGCCGATTTTGATGGTGACCAAATGGCTGTCCATGTACCTTTAAATGAAGAAGCACAATCCGAAGCTCGGTTATTGATGTTAGCGGCGCATCATATTTTGAATCCAAAAGATGGGAAACCAGTCGTTACTCCTTCTCAAGATATGGTATTAGGAAATTACTACCTAACAATGGAAGAAGAAGGACGTGAAGGTGAAGGAATGATCCTTCGCAATATGGATGAAGCTGTTGCTGCATGGCAAAATGGCTATGTTCATTTGCACTCACGGATTGCCGTTGATCCTAATCTCTTAGGAGATAAACCATTCACAGATGAACAAAAAGAACACTTGATGGTTACAACAGTTGGGAAAGTAATCTTTAACTCAATTATGCCACCAGAATTTCCTTACTTGAATGAACCGACTGATTTCAATTTGACGGTGCAAACACCAGATAAATATTTCGTGGAAGCAGGTACTGATATTCCGGCATTTATCAAAGAACAAGAATTGATTAAGCCATTTAAAAAGAAAAATCTTGGAAATATCATTGCTGAAGTCTTCAAAAGATTCCAAGTAACCGAAACTTCAAATATGCTTGACCGTATGAAAGATTTGGGTTATAAACATTCAACCAAAGCAGGAATCACGGTAGGAATTGCTGATATCATGGTCTTGCATGAAAAAGATACCATTATTGAAGCGGCTCATAAACAAGTAGATGTGATTACCAAACAGTTCCGTCGTGGATTGATTACAGACGATGAACGTTATGAACGTGTCATTGACGTTTGGAATGGTGCCAAAGATGATATCCAATTGAAATTAATGGAATCATTGAGTGCTGAAAATCCAATCTTTATGATGTCTGATTCGGGTGCACGTGGGAATATCTCCAACTTTACACAACTTGCCGGTATGCGCGGTTTGATGGCTGCCCCAAGTGGAAAAATCATGGAACTTCCAATTATCTCAAACTTCCGTGAAGGTTTAACCGTCTTGGAAATGTTCATCTCCACTCATGGAGCTCGTAAAGGAATGACCGATACGGCATTGAAGACGGCCGATTCAGGATATTTAACACGTCGGTTAGTCGATGTGGCTCAAGATGTTATTGTTCGTGAAGACGATTGTGGTACTGATCGTGGCCTTGAAATCACTGCTTTACGTGAAGGCAATGAAATCATTGAAACATTGGAAGAACGGTTAGTTGGACGTTATACTCACAAGTCAATCATTCACCCTGAAACAGGGGAAGTAATCGTAGGCGTCAATGAATTGCTTACAGAAGATTTGTCAAAACAAGTGGTTGATGCTGGTATTGAAAAGGTATCTATTCGTTCTGCCTTTACATGTAATACAAAACATGGTGTCTGCAAACATTGTTATGGCCGTAACCTTGCCACAGGCGATGAAGTTGAAGTCGGTGAAGCAGTAGGAACCATTGCTGCTCAATCAATCGGCGAACCAGGGACACAATTGACTATGCGGACCTTCCATACCGGCGGAGTTGCCGGTGATGATATTACCCAAGGGTTACCACGGGTTCAAGAAATTTTTGAAGCACGTAATCCAAAAGGGGAAGCAATCATTACTGAAGTAACAGGTGAAGTCAGTGAAATTGTAGAAGATGCTGCCACTCGTACAAAAGAAGTCACTATCAAAGGAAATACGGATACAAGGACCTATACTGTTCCTTATACTGCACGCATGAAAGTAGCTGAAGGGGACTTCATTCACCGTGGATTCCCATTAACAGAAGGTTCAATTGATCCTAAGCATTTGCTACAAGTACGTGATGTGATTTCCGTTGAAAACTACTTATTGCATGAAGTACAACGTGTTTATCGGATGCAAGGGGTAGAAATCGGCGACAAACATATTGAAGTAATGGTTCGTCAAATGTTACGCAAAATTCGTGTAATGGATCCAGGAGATACCGATATTTTACCGGGAACATTATTAGATATTGCGGACTTCAAAGACCAAAACTACAGTACGTTAGTAGCTGGAGGAATTCCTGCTACTTGTCGTCCAGTATTACTAGGAATCACCAAAGCTTCTTTGGAAACAAACAGCTTCTTATCTGCTGCTTCCTTCCAAGAAACGACACGTGTCCTAACAGATGCTGCTATTCGCGGTAAGAAAGATCCACTACTTGGCTTGAAAGAAAATGTTATCATCGGGAAAATCATCCCAGCCGGTACTGGTATGTCTCGTTATCGTAATATGGAACCGAAAGAAGTTCAAACAGCAAGCGAAAATGTCTATAGCATTTCTGATATCGAAGCGCAAATGGCCGCAGAAGATGCCATGAACGAATCGAATAATTAGGCTTTTTGTGAGTGAAGTTGCTCCACCGATTTATCGGTGGAGCTTTTTTAACTATTACAGTAAATTTGATTTATGGTTGAGTATTCACTAGTTATGTCATAGTAAGAAGAATATTGATCAGTATGATGAAGCTTGAAAAGGAATTGAAATTCGCTGCTTTTTTATACATTTTCCACACTACGATCTATTTAACATTCCAATAAGAATTGCATGACCTCCTTTTAAAAAATAAGACGAAAACCAATTTATCAAGAAGTGCTCTTGTTTCGTCACTTCAAATAATATACAGAAAAGATAAAAATGAATTTGGAGAGAATTAGAATGTAACTCTAATTTTAAAAAAACTATTCTACTACTAGTTATGGTATGATAAAGAAAAGGTGAATGGGGTGAAAAATAGTGAAAAAGGTATTAATTGTTGAAGATGATAATTCCATTAATGGCTTGTTATATGATTTGTTGGAAGACTATGAGGTGACGCAAGCTTTTGCTGGAAGTGAGGCTAAACGAATCTTAGAAGATGAACGATTTGATTTAATTTTGTTGGATTTGATGTTACCGGGAATTAATGGAGAGGACTTGATTCTTTGGATAAGACAAACCCATCAAACGCCTATTATTGTTATTACAGCAAGGTCAGAAGCTTCCGTCTTATCTTCTGTTTTAGAAGCTGGGGCCAATGATTATATAGCCAAACCTTTTAATACTGTTGAGGTATTAGCACGGGTTAAAAATCAATTACGTGATTTTTCCCCTTCTGAAAATCAGCTACAGGAGTTACAGTTAGGTTCCCTTAAAATGAATGAGGAAACACATACGGTAAGTTATAATGATCAACCCTTAGATCTGACTCAGAAAGAATATGAGTTATTGAGATGTTTTTTGCAACATCCTAAAAAAGTATTTACGAAAGCTAATTTATATGAAACCGTTTGGCAAGAACCTTATTTTGGTGATGACAACACTGTGATGGTTCATATTTCTCGTTTGCGAAAGAAGTTGCAAAAAGTGACGGATAAAGAAATCATAAAAACGATTTGGGGTGTTGGTTTTCAACTGGATTAAGAGTTTTGTAAGACTTAAGACAGAGTTTTGAAATTCTTTTCTGTTAGACTTGTTCTTGTAAAGTAAACAACGATCGTGAAAGTGAAAAAAGCTTTGTTATTTATTCTAACTATTGATAGGTGCAAAAAGCATTCGTTAGAATAATCCTAATCTAGTAATAATAGATAAAACCAATCGTTTCGGGTTACTTTGAAGGCCTATCGTATGGATAGGAATGCTATGAAATAATAGAGATATCAAAGAAAGTTAGTGGTGAGAATATGCAAGGGCTTCTTTTTCTTAGTGTAACAATAAATATTCTTGGTTTGGTCGCTTGGTTTTTTTATCGACGTGAACTAACAGAAGTGCTCGTGCAAATCAAACGTATAAAAAAAGGAAAATCACATACTTATTTAAAGAGAATCGGTTTTTCTAAAAGGAATCAGGAATTAATAGAAGAAATAAATGAACTTATGGAAAAATTTCAACAGACTACAGAAGAAAAAAAGCGTACCGATCAGCGTAACAAACAAATGTTAGCTTCCATTTCTCATGACTTTCGGACACCATTAACTTCTATGTTGGGTTATATTCAAATGGTGGATAAAAAAAATTTAAATTCTAAAGATGTAAAATACTTATCGATTATTGAAGAACGTACGCAACTGATTTCAAAATTAATCGATGAATTTTACTTGTTAAGTTTATTGGATGCCGATGATTATAAAATAACTAAAGAAGCTTGTAATCCAGTTCGTTTAGTACAAGAACAAGTTGCTCAATACTACGAAGAATTATCTCAAAGTTTTAAGCAAATAGAAATCGAACTTGAAGAAGAAAGAATAGTTATACAGACAAGTATCATTGATTTTAATCGGATTGTCCAAAATTTAATCAAAAATGCTTATAATCATGGAACGGGAACTTTTAAAGTTCAGCTAAAAAAAGAAACGAATCAGCTACTTTTTATTTTCGAAAATCAAGTTCCTTCCGAAAATGAAATTGATGTTTTCCGATTATTTGATCGAAATTATCAAGGAAATCATGCGAGAATAAGTGGAAATGCTGGCTTGGGTCTTTCTATTGCCAAAGAATTATCTGAGAAGCTAGGCTTTCGTCTAAGCGCCACAGCAGAAAAAGACTGGTTACAATTTCAGTTAGTTATTCCTGTTGAAGAATGGAAAATGAGAAGTTTTAATGTTGAAAAAACACAATACCAAAACACGCGTTGAATCTACTCAACGCGTGTTTTAGTAGTTGGCTAGTAACTATTTTGAAAATTTAAGGCGGCTCCAATTAGATTGGCGTTGTTTTGATACTGACAACTTACGATTTTAGGCATGATTGAGCCAATATTTTCTTTTTCTAATAAAGAAGAAAGGCGTGTGGATAATTCTTCAGCTAATTCTGGACGTGCGGAAATTCCTCCGCCTAAGATAACCATTTCCGGATCGATAGATACTTGAATATTATATAAAGATTGGGCAATATTTTCATACATCTCAAACAGAGCTTTTCTAGCTTGCAAATCGCCTTGCTCTTTTTTTTCGTAGAGTTCTTTACCTGTTATGGGTTGACCGATTTTTTTTGAGAAGCGTTCAGCAACATGTACTGCGGTTCCATTAATACTTAAAGTTTGTCCATTCGTATTTTGCATTAGTCCAAATTCGCCACCAAAAAGATGAGCCCCTTTGTAAATTTGCCCGTTAATAAAGATGGCGCCACCAACTCCAGTGCCGATGACGACAAAGACGGCCTGTTTGATCCCTTTTCCGGCACCAATTTCCATTTCACAAATTCCGGCACAATTGGCATCATTTTCTATTGCAATAGGCAAATCAAAAAAAGCTTCCAATTCATCAAAAATGGGTCGTTGATGCAAGTAGGGTACAGCACTAATTCCTTCTATTACACGTTTTTTAACATTCACAGCACCAGGGGCGCTAATTGCGATGCCATCGACCTTTTCAAAAGAGGTGAGGGTATTTTTCATGTCTTCTAGCATTTTTTCAAAAGTTTCGGGAGTAACAAATTTTCCAAGATGCTCAAGTTGGTTGTTTTTCCATAAACCAAATTTAATAGCAGAACCACCAATATCAAAAACAGCTATACTCATTGTGTTCATTCCTTTTTATTTTTATTGAAAGTACATTCATTTTAGCATAAGAAAATTTTTTTGTATCTTACTTTTAAACAATTGCAGAATTTTTTTGAAAGTGGCAGAAAAATAAGAAGAGAACTGGACAATTTATAAAGTTTTTTGAAAATTATTGAAAAAAGATGAATAAATTCCATGTTTTCATAAAAGCTCATATATTCACTAATTAAGCGTTTTAATTATAAAAAAATAAAAAAACATTGAATTAAAGCTAAAAAAGTTGTTGAAATTATTCACGAATTATTGTATGATTATAAGTGAAATAAATCACAGATGAAAACAAAATTTCTTTTTGAAAATAGAGGAGGATTTCTCATGGTGAATGTCATGAAAGAAAATACAGAAAAAAAAGAAGTAACAGCTGAAGAAAAAATGGAAAAAGCACGTCAATATACAGACACGCTTGTTCAAAAAGCTTTAAAAGCAGAAGCGATTTTTGAAACGTATACTCAAGAACAGGTGGATGCAATTGTTGAAGCCGCTGCTTTGGCTGGTTCAGAAGCTGCTTTAATGCTCGCTCATGAAGCGGTAGATGAAACTGGACGCGGCGTTGTTGAAGATAAAGATACTAAAAACCGTTTTGCGACGGAAAATGTGTATCATACAATTCGTCATGACAAAACAGTGGGAGTTATTGACGAAGATAAAGTGGTAGGAAAGATAAAAATTGCTTCTCCTTTAGGGGTTTTGGCAGGAATCGTACCAACCACTAATCCAACGGCTACAGCAATGTTTAAATCAATTTTAACTTTGAAAACAAGAAACGCCATTGTCTTTGCCTTTCATCCTCAAGCACAAAAATGTTCTGCTCATGCAGCTAAAATTATCTATGATGCTGCAGTGGCTGCCGGCGCTCCCAAAGATATTATTCAATGGATCGAAATTCCTTCAATGGAAAACACGAATGCCTTGATTCAAAACCCACACATTGCTTCTATTTTAGCAACAGGAGGACCTGGCATGGTCAATGCTGCATTGAAATCTGGGAATCCTTCAATGGGTGTAGGTGCGGGAAATGGCGCAACTTTTGTCGATCATACAGCACATGTTAGTCGCGCTGTTGAAGACTTATTGTTATCCAAACGTTTTGATAACGGCATGATTTGTGCTACAGAAAATTCTGCAGTAGTAGAGGCGCCGATTTATGATGAATGGATAAGAGAAATGAAAAAACGTGGGGCTTATTTAGTTCCCAAATCCGATTATCAAAAACTAGCGGATTTTGTATTTAACGATAATCATGGAGTGAACGGGAAAGTCGCAGGAATGCCGGTAAGTTGGATCTGTGAACAAGCAGGTGTTAATCTTCCAGAAGGAAAAGATGTCTTATTATTTGAACTAGACGCTAAAAATATTGGAGAAAAATTATCTTCAGAAAAATTATCGCCACTATTATCCGTTTATAAAGCAAAAAATCGTGAAGATGGTATTTCTATTGTGAAGAGTTTGCTTACCTATCAAGGAGCTGGACACAATGCCGGGATTCAAATTGGTGCTCAAAAAGATCCTTTTGTAAAAGAGTATGGTGAAAAAACTGAAGCTGCACGTATCTTGGTCAATCAACCAGATTCTGTCGGAGGAATCGGCGATGTCTATACAGACGCATTACGTTCAAGCTTGACTTTAGGAACGGGATCTTGGGGGAAAAATTCATTGTCACACAATTTATCAACAGATGACCTACTCAACATTAAGACTGTTGCCAAACGTCGAAATCGTCCACAATGGGTTCGATTACCAGAAAAAATTTACTATGAAAAAAATTCAATCACTTATTTACAAGATGAATTTGAAGAAATCGATCGTGCCTTTATTGTTGCTGACCCAGGAATGATTCAGTTTGGTTTTGTTAATCGCGTATTAGATCAGTTAACAGTTCGAGATAATATGGTGAAAACATCTATTTATGGAACGGTAAAACCTGATCCAACTTTGGGACAAACCATCGAAATTGCACAACAAATGCATAACTTTAAACCAGATACAATCTTGGCTGTTGGTGGTGGTTCTGCTTTAGATGCTGCTAAAATCGCACGCTTCCTTTATGAATATTCATTGGATCAAGCACCTGGCTTTTTAGATGATTATGAACAAGTCAGTGATCTCTTTACCCAGTTGCAACAAAAATTCTTGGACATTCGTAAACGGATCGTGAAATTCCACCATGCAGATCATACAAAATTGTTTGCTATCCCAACAACTTCAGGTACGGGTTCAGAAGTAACACCATATGCTGTTATCACGGATGATTTGACTCATGTTAAATATCCATTGACTGACTATGAACTAACGCCTCAAGTGGCTATCGTGGATCCAGAGTTTGTAATGACAGTACCAAAACGAACGGTTGCTTTGTCAGGTTTAGATACTTTGTCACATGCTTTAGAATCTTATGTTTCAGTATTGGCTTCAGACTTTACCCGTCCTTGGGCTCTAGAAGCTATCAAGCTTGTCTTTGAAAACCTAGAAGAATCGTATAATTATGATTCGACACATCCTTCTTTACAAGGAGATACCGCTCGGGAAAACATGCACTATGCAGCAACTCTTGCAGGTATGAGTTTTGCTAATGCCTTCTTGGGAATTAATCATTCGCTAGCCCATAAAACGGGTGGGGAATTTGGTTTACCACATGGTTTGGCTATCTCAATTGCCATGAATTCAGTGATTAAGTTCAATGGGGTAGTAGGCAACGTGAAACGTACACCATTCCCTCGCTATGAAGTTTATCGTGCGCAAAAAGACTATGCAGACATTGCCCGCTATATTGGGTTGGAAGGAAAAGATGATGCACAACTTGCTGAAGCCTTATGTGCTAAAATCTCTGACTTAATGAAACATCTTGATGTCGAACCTAAACTTTCTGCAAATGGAGTAACCAAAGAACAATTTGATAAATCACTGGATAAATTAGTAGATTTGGTTTATAACGATCAATGTACTTCAGCAAATCCACGTCAACCATATCTAGATGAAATTCGTCAATTACTAATCGAACAATTCTAAAATTAACGCTCGCTTTTCTTTTGTGGAAAGCGAGCGTTCTTTCGTTATTAATTTTTTAATATAGGATTATGTTGCAATTTTTGTTATAAAAAGATTGATCACTTTAATGAGATATCTTCTAAAACTAGACAATTTTTCTTCTCCGTGATACACTAGGCTAGAAAATCAGGGGGAACGTCATGTTTTATCATAATTATTTAAAATTTATTAGAAAAGTAGCTCTTAACAAAAAACAGATGAAGCATTGTTAAGAGCAACTAGATACGCTTCATCGAAAACAGGTGTGTTTATTTAGTATACCTTTTTTGATGAAAGCAATAGATAGTTAAGCTGTGGACAGTGATGGGGTCTACGGCTTTTTTAATGATAAAACTGAGGAGAAAAGATAATGCTAAAATTAGAAAATATTCGACAACAATTTGCTGATAAAATTTTATACGAAGACTTGAACTTACAAATAAATAATGGCGAGCATTTAGGGTTAATTGGCCAAAATGGTGCTGGTAAATCTACTTTAATCAAGATTATTACTGGTGAGATTTTACCAGATGACGGCCGTGTAGAAATCTCGAAAAATAGTCAAGTCGGCTATTTGGATCAATATGTCCGTATGGAAGAAACATTGACCATTTATGAGTTTTTAAAAACAGCTTTTCAAGTTGAACTTGACAAAGAAACGACAATCGGAAGACTCTATGTGAAATATGGTGAAGAACTTGATGAAAATTTATTAGAGAAGGCTGGTAAATTACAGACTGAATTAGATCAAAGTGAATTTTATCAGTCAGATACTTTGATAGAAGAGATGGCAGCAGGTCTGGGGATTGATGTGCTAGGGTTAAACACACTTGTTAAAAATTTAAGTGGTGGACAGCGGTCAAAAGTAATTTTGGCTAAATTACTATTGGAAAAGCCGGATATTTTAGTCTTGGATGAACCCACCAATCATTTGGATGATAAACACGTGCAGTGGTTGATCGAGTTTTTACAGAATTTCGAAGGGACTTTTTTAGTAGTCTCTCATGATCAAGTCTTTCTAAATGCGATTACGACTCATATAGCTGATATTGAGTTTGGTAAATTGACTAAGTATACAGGAAATTTAAAGAAAGCAATGAAACAAAAAGAAGCCAATAAAGAAACCTATCTACGACAATATGCAGCACAAAAAAAGCATATTGAAAAGACGGAAAGTTATATTCGTAAATATAAAGCAGGTTCACGTTCTACTATGGCAAAGAGTCGAGAAAAGCAACTAGCTAAAATTGACCGCTTAACGCCACCTAGTCAAGCAGCTAAGCCTCATTTTCAATTTCCTTATCAGGAAATTGTGAGTACTTTGGCCATTACCACCGACCAACTAGTTATTGGTTATGAAAAACCTTTGTTAAAACCGATTGACCTTACCATTCGCTATGGTGAGAAAGTTGCGATACGGGGCTTTAATGGTATCGGAAAATCGACATTATTAAAAACGTTTATTGGCGAAATTCCCGCTCTCTCAGGAACTTTTTCTTTTCCAGCGAACACTAAAATCAATTATTTTGAACAAGAATTGCAGTGGCAATCACCTCTGGAAACACCGCTGCAATACCTAGGTAATCTCTATCCAAAGGCAAGTAATAAAGAACTAAGACAACATCTATCTAGAGCAGGATTAGTGAATCAATTGGCCCAAGAACCGCTAAAACAGCTAAGCGGTGGCGAACAGACAAAAGTGAAAC
This sequence comes from Candidatus Tetragenococcus pullicola, assembly GCA_019115705.1. Lineage (GTDB taxonomy): Bacteria > Bacillota > Bacilli > Lactobacillales > Enterococcaceae > Tetragenococcus > Tetragenococcus pullicola. The sequence continues at coordinate 28,429 of DXDB01000127.1, forward strand.
TGGCTCAAATGACAATGACAGCTGGAAACTTCTTGATTTTGGATGAGCCAACGAACCATATTGATCAAGAAACAAAAGAAAGTTTACAACAAAGTTTGGAAAAATACCCAGGTACCGTCATCGTCGTTTCCCATGAACAGGATTTTTATGAGTCATTTATAGAACGAGTGATTGAAATCGAGGGATAAAAATGAACGAACAATTTGAAGCTTTACATTTGCAAGTTGTTACTTTGCCAATTGAATTTAAAGGGGAGTTGCCTGTTTACAAAGGATTTATTCGAGAGTTTCCATTTATTTCGGCAGAAGCTGGATCGAAGGCTAGCCTTTATAAAAAATTACTTGAAGCTTATCAGTTGTTTGCTCAAAGTCAATTGGAAGAACAAGAGGACGAAAAAATGACATCTGAGCTTTTATCTGTAGACCAGCTTTTAAAGTATTATGATGGTGAAGTCTTTGATGGGTTTGACTTTGATCGTGAACAAAAGTAATGAGTATCATAAAAAGATCTCAATATTCCTCCATTGCGAATATTGAGATCTTTTTTCACTGAGAATCGTCTAAAGTAAGTGATGGATAAGTAACATAATAATGCCAACAATGAAGCAACTTGAACCTATAAAAAGGATTGTTTCTTTTATTGGCCATGTTTGTTTTTGTGATTTTTGTTTTTCACGCCGAGACGTAATTTCACTTTCTAAAGGCCTACTTGTTTTTTCTACTTTTTTTCGACGAGGGATAAAAAGGGACATCAAGAGAAAAATGATACCTAACAAAGTAAATCCGATTGCTAGTATTGTTGTTTTTGTGATTTCTATTGTTTCTAATAACCAAGTAACCAAACGATTTTCTTCAATATTTTTTTCAACATTGGATCTAGCATCCTCATATTCAACTTCTAATGGGTCAATTGTATTTGAAACCAAGGGAAGGCTGTTTTTTAGAGAAATCTTGTCTTCTGATAGTTCAAAAGTGGGTTCCGTTTCTTTTAAAACGACGCCATAAAAATCGTGAGTCACATTTACTGTTTGGTTATTTATTTTCTGTTTACCAGCCGTCAAGATTTCCTTGTATTCATATTTTTCAAACAATTTATTTAAAAGGGTGTTATTTAGTCGAAAAGTAGAGCCTTCATCAGGACCATTAGCGTTTAAAAACACAGAGATTAAGCGCATGCCATTTCGTTTGACTGTTGTTACATAATGATTTATCTGTCCATTTTCAAAAAATAAGAGGCCGTCTAAGCCATCTAAAGGATAGGCTTGACTCGTTAAGGCTTGATTGTTAGTCGTAAATGTTTCTTCATACAAAGAATCAGGCAATACCGTCGTTTCCGTTTCTTTTGTCCAATCAATAATTTCGGGAAAGTTTTTTAATAAATGATAAGTTAATAAAGCTAAATCAGCGGCAGTTGTTTGGTTATAAGCAGCATTATCGTAGTTGGTAAGAAGATAGTTTCCTTCAAAAGTACTCGCCGGAATACCTGTTGCGTTAAAATATTTTGTATTGGTCATGCCTAACTCACTAGCTTTGGTGTTCATATGCTCAATAAATTGATCGGGATCTTTGTCAACCATTCTTGAAAGCATCAATATGGCAACATTTGAAGTGGGAGTAAAAGCAAGTTTTAATAAATCTTCCATTTGATAATTGACCCCGGTAACCACATTGTTATTGGACATGGTTTGCAACTGGGCGATGGCTTCATCTTCAGCGGTGGCGGTAACTGTTGTGTCCAAAGAAAAAGTGTTGTCCTGTATTTTTTCCATCGTTAAATAAACGGTCATTAGCATGGTAAGCGCTGCAGGATCATGTGCTTTTTCCGTATTTTTCTCCCATAAAACTTGGCCATTGTGAGCATCAATCACGATTGAGGCATCGGGTAATTGAACTTCTGAGACGGGTTCTTGCATATTATTTGTGATGTCTTCCCAATTATCTTGGGCAAAGCTAGTTTGTGGTAGTAAAAGTAGAAAAGAAAGGTTTAGCAGTAAGATAACCATCCAATTATTCAGTTTTGTTTTCAAGGTCATTCTCCTTTAGCAAAAATATTCTTCTATTTTTAAGTTGGTTTGATAGTTGAATGTTGAAGATAAGAATTTCTTTTAGTTTAACACAAATAGACAGAAAAAGAACGAGCCAACCTTTTCTATAAGCTTAAATATAAAGGTAGTCTGCCTTCTAACCCTAGCAGAGGTCATTGAGTTGTGTTGCGTTGTTCTGAAATTTTGATGGTAACTAAATCATAAAATGCTTGTTTACTATTTCTTATTCGCAAGATAATTGTACTATTCTTCTATTTTGAGTACAATGAAGTAAGAAGCTAATTATGAATTATGGCTTAAAAAATTTCTAGGAGGAGAATAATGAGTAAAATCGCTACAATTTTGACCGACTTTGTTGAAGATGTTGAAGTGACCTCTCCAAAAGAAGCTTTAGAAGCTGCTGGACATGACGTATTCTTGATTAGTCCCGAAGGAAAAAATCAGGTGAACGGGAAAAAAGGAACGGTGTTTACTATCGATGAAACAATCAAAGCAACAGATCCTACGGTATATGACGCATTATTGATACCAGGTGGCTTCTCACCTGATCAATTACGGACCGAGCAAGTATTTTTAGATTTTGTCAATGCATTTTTTGAAGCAGAAAAACCTGTTTTTGCGATCTGTCATGGGCCACAATTGTTTATTCAAGCAGGGGTGACACAAGGTCGAACAATGACTGCGTATACCTCGGTTCGACCAGATTTGAAGAATGCTGGAGCAAATGTAAAAGATGAAGAAGTCGTAGTTGACCGCAATCTAATTACCAGTCGCTCTCCAGAAGATTTAGAGGCTTTTAACACGGCTATTGTTGAGGCTTTGAAATAACTTTTTAACGATAAAAAGCTTAGTGAGGATATCACTAAGCTTTTTTTTCGATACAAAATAAAATGGGTGGTTGGTTTTTTTGATTGATAAAACGATAGGTAAGCACTTGAAAGTTTTCCTGAGGTAATCCTTGGCAGTATTCTTCTAATCTTTGTAATTCCTCATAGCCACCTTCATGACCATAATAAGAAACCAGCAGGATGCGTCCTCCTTTTGCAAGATGTGGACAAAGAGCATCAAGAGCTTGTATTGTTGTTTCTGGTTGAGTAATGATATGTTTATCACTTTTAGGCAAGTAACCGAGGTTAAAAATAGCTGCTTGTATTTTTTCGCTTTTACCTAGGTATTCCCCGAGGTGTTCATGCCCATTTTGAATCAAAGTCACACGAGAAGTTAGATTTTGATGGCTTAGTTTTTCTAAAGTAGCACTGATGGCTTGGAATTGAATATCAAATGCATAAACGTTACCTTTTTCTCCAACTTGTTCAGCTAAAAATGTGGTATCATAGCCATTTCCCATAGTAGCATCTATGACATGGTCTCCAGGTTGGATAATTTCTTTTAATAGCTGATGGCTAAACTGTAAGGCGGTTGGTAACACTTTTTTTCGCTTCCTTTCTTACATTGTATTTCCCTTGGTAAGAATCACGACGTAAAAGTTCTTCATCAATGGCGTTTAGAGTTTCCCATTTTTTCAAACTCCACATGGGCCCAACTAGACTATCCCAAGGGGCATCCCCTGTTAAACGGTGAATAATAATTTCTTCTGGAATCATCTCAAGTTGGTCACAAATAACATTGACATAATCGTTTCTAGTCATCAACTGTAATTTTCCATCATGATAATCACGTAGCATTCGAGTCTTTTTCATTAAATGAAGCAAATGCAATTTAATCCCTTGGATATCCGAATCTAAAATGACACGTTCGACATTTTTTCGCATCATGTCTAAGCTTTCTCCAGGAAGGCCATTGATCAAATGTGTGCAAACGCGAATGCCGTGTCTTCTTAGTTTAGCGACACCATCAAGATAAGTTTGGTAATCATGGGCCCGATTAATTAATTGACTGGTTTTTTCAAATGTCGACTGTAGACCTAATTCCACCCACAAATAAAAACGCTCGTTCAATTCAGCCAAATAATCAACAACTTCATCTGGCAGACAATCTGGACGTGTGCCAACAGATACTCCTACAACACCTGGAAGATTAACCACTTGTTCAAAACGTTCTTTGATTACTTCAACGGGCGCATGAGTATTGGTAAAATTTTGAAAATAGACGATGTATTGGTCAACGTGAGACCATTTTTGATGCATTTGGTCAATCTCTTTTTTGAACTGTTCAGGCAATGGAGCTTTTGGAGCAATTATCATATCTCCAGATCCTGACACACTACAAAAGGTGCAGCCACCTTTAGCTACCGTGCCGTCACGATTGGGACAGTCAAAGCCAGCATCGATTGGTACTTTGAATATTTTTCCTCCAAACTCTTGACGTAGGGCGTAATTCCAAGAGTGATAGCGTTTGTTACTGTCATCTGTGAATTTAAATGTTGTCAATTCAATCACTTTCTTTTCTAATTTTGTTTTCCTTTTATTTTCCATTTCAAACGTTCTTCACGATAATAGGGATAACTGAAGAGCAACCAACTTAATCCCAAGGTATAACCGCCGATGATATCACTGGGAAAGTGAACACCAAGGTAGATGCGACTCATCCCAATTAGAAAGATCAATAATCCCAAAAAAACCTTAAAGAAAATCTGTAAATTTTTAGAACGGAAGAACTGAGGGATTAAGAGAAGCAAGGATCCGTATAAAATCATGCTGGTTACGGCATGACCGCTGGGAAAACTATAACTTGTTTCAATCACAAGATGCTCTAAGGTTGGACGTTCTCTCATAAAAAAAGCTTTTAATAATGGATTCAAAAGGCCACTGATTCCGATAAATCCAATACTAAGCCAGAAAGCGTCTGTGTACAATTTTCCATAGACTAATAAAAAAAGTATCGCTAAAAAAAGTAAGATAACCGAAGCTGGATTTCCAAATTTAGTAATCCAAATAAAAAAGGAATTCGCTCCTGGGTGAAGATGGTAAACCCAATGTGTGATGGTTTGGTCAAAAGTCGTGAGCCAGCTTGGATAAAATTTTACGAGATAACTTAAAAAGGCGAAAAGAAGCAAAAAGCAACTCCCGCTATATTGGAAAAATAGTTTATTTTTCATTAAATATAAAGCCTTCTTTCCTAACTCTTGTGAAAATGATTATAACATAAATTTCTTAACAATAGGAATTGTATGAAAGACAATATCACAGGGATGTTACAAGGCCATTACAATTCATTATTTCTATTCTTTAAGCTTTTCTTAAAAATAAAATCAAGGTATACTATGGGGTATGAAAGAGAATTGGAGGAAAGAAAATGGTAGAGTCATTGTCTAGAAAAGAAAAACGAAAATTGGAACAACAGTGGACAACATATGGCAATATGAAAAAAACAGCTGCTGTTTTAGGAACAACTGTGACTGCAGTTTCTGTTGTTGCGCCATTATTTCCAGCTGTGACTGTCCATGCAGAAGATGCGGACACCCAAATTGTAGCATCTACAGAAACTAGTGAAGAAACTGCTTCAACAGAAACCGTTGATATGGAAACAGAAACTTCCCAAGTTGAAGAAGATTCTACAACTATAGAAGATACAGCTCCGGAAACAGCTATTTCGGAGGAAGCCGAAAATACATATACTGAAGAAACTTTAGAAGAGGAAGTAACAGAACCAGAAGTTCAAGAAGCTCCAACAGAAGAAGCAATCACTCCTTTTGCAGCAACTACTTTTGCAACAACTAGATTTGCCAAAGATCCAGCAACTTTTATTGCTGAAATTGCCAGTTATGCAAAACCTGTAGCTGAGGCTAATGACCTGTATGCTTCTGTCATGATTGCCCAAGCGGCACTTGAAAGTGGTTGGGGACAAAGTAGCTTATCTAGTGCTCCAAATTATAATTTATTTGGAATCAAAGGATCTTACAACGGTCAGTCGGTCACTATGTCTACCCAAGAATTTACCAATAATCAATGGATTACAATCAATGCTGCTTTTCGAAAATATCCCTCCTATAGCGAGTCTTTTCAAGATAATGCGACTGTCTTGAGAACTACTTCATTTCAATCAGGCGTTTATTATTATTCTGGTGCCTGGAAGAGTAATACGACTTCCTATCGTGAGGCTACAGCATATCTGACAGGTCGCTATGCCACTGCACCTACTTATGCTAGCTCATTAAATACAATTATTGAACAGTATAATTTAACGCAATATGACACACCAGCTAGTGGAAAACCAAGTCAAGGCAACAATGGTGGAACAAATACAACAACACCGTCTTCACCAAATTCTAATGGTTCTTCTGCAGGATCTTCTACCTATACTGTAAAATCAGGGGATTCGATTTGGTTAATTGCCAATAATCATGGAATTTCAATGAATAACTTAAGAAGCTGGAACAATATCAGTGGCGATTTTATTTATCCAGGACAAAAATTAGTGGTTAAAAAAGGAAGTACGACAAATAATTCCAACAAACCAACCACTTCAAAGCCAGCAACCAAACCTAGCAACAATGGAAATAGTTCAAAAAATACGACGTATACTGTAAAATCAGGGGATTCGATTTGGTTAATTGCTAACAATCATGGAATTTCAATGAATGACTTAAGAAGCTGGAACAATATCAGTGGCGATTTTATTTATCCCGGACAAAAATTAGTGGTTAAAAAAGGAAGTACGACAAACAATTCCAGCAAACCAACC
>DXDB01000128.1 GCA_019115705.1 Candidatus Tetragenococcus pullicola
CTTTGCTAAAGTCTTTTAAGTCTACTAAAGCTCTTTCTGATAATTTTTCAACCGAATGCGTTTGTTCAATGATACTATGAATGGAGCTTCCTTCAAGATGCCATTTTTCACAAAAAGCAAAAAGAGTTTCATAACGTTTTTCTAAAAATGTAATCAGTGCTTGCTTGGTTGCACTCATTTCTGTCATTTTCAAAAGTTCAATAGCCAAATCGATTTCATATTCAAAAGCCCACTGTGGTTCATTGCGCATAAAATAACCAATTAACAAGGCATCCTCACGATAAGGCCAAATAGTCTTGGCATAGTCTTGCGCATTTTTTTCGTATTCGGCAGAAAAAACGTCTGGAAAATCACGAAAAATCTTTACGTCTGTCTCTGGAAATGGTCTGTCAGAAACACTATCCAAAATGATAACATACGGAATCTGGGCTTTTTTTATGAAGTCTAGATCAGACCAAGCGCCAATCGTATTAATACCCCAATCTTTTAAATAACCCGCAATTAACTGCTGCCACTTTTCATACCATTCATCACCAAAAACAAGTTGTAAATTCCGCTTCACATGATTGATTTTGTTTAATTTTTGATCTACTTCAGGGACAAGTGGTCTTATTGGATCCACACGACATTCAACAGAAGGTCCGACACAGTCCATGCCCATTGAACAAAATGGTTGATTATTAGGATCGAGCAACAGCCATTTTTCGTTTTCTTTTCTTAGATGAAAAAAACCAGACGTATAGGGCATTTCTTTTTGGCCTTCTGTTCTTTCCATTTTTTCGTCCAGTTGTTTTTTTAATTGATCTTCATCATAAACTTTACCAATCCAATCTTTTCCTTGCCACTGACCAAAATGATCAATTAGAGGCTTAGGTTCATGAATCATCCCCTCTGTTAATGAATCTGATAGATAAACAGAAATAGCAGATACTACTCGTTTCCTATGACAAGGACGAGAGCTAATCATGATATTTTCCACGGACTCTTTTGCTAATGGCAATCCGTTGACCATCATACGCAGGCGGCCGTTGCTTCTAGGTGGAAACAACTGCTGACTGTTAAAATAAGCAAAAGATATAGGAACAGTTACTTCTGTTTTTGGCAAAATATCAAAAGAAATCATTAATTCTCGCTTATCACTGGCTAAAAAATGCACGTCTAAAGTCAACGTAAAGGGAGTACTATTTTTCAAGCGAATCTGAAGTTCTTGATAAGGTGTCAGCGAAGGGAGTTTTTTAAGCTCCCAATTGCTCCCTTCTGTTTCTAATTGCCAGTCTTTACGAGTTTCAAACAGTTCTTTCATGGCCTATTCTCCTTTTTCTATTTGTCATTAAACAGTTATTCCATCATCTTCTTTGCTTCAGCTTTGACACTTTCTGTATAAAAATAGTAAACAATTAATAGAAGGGCACCTGGTGCTACGAATAATAAAAGGGCACCGATATAATGGCAAAAATAAAGCACAAAAAATATTTCCGTTGTCATAAACAAGGTAAACATGGGATGATTAATCAAAAGTAAGCCTCCTAATTTCCAATAATCCCAAAACTTTTCTTTTCGATCGCTAGTATAGGCTAAAACAAACAAGAAAAGTGTCAGAACCAAAATCAATAATAGGGCTGGTACCACTTTACCAACAATACCAAAACTACCATAATACCAATAAGCTACATATAAAATAAAAGCAACTAGATCGAAAAACAAACCATGAGACATCGCAATACGATAGTTTTCTTTATAGGCTTTGGTAAAAATTGAAAAAGAAGCAGCTTGGGTTTCATCAAAAAATTTTCGTACGCAAGAAAAAGCTGCCACAGTCCCTGGAGCAAAGATAAAAGGGAACAATAAGACTCCAGTTACCACTAGGGTGCCCATTTCATCCACTGTTTCTGCTAATAAAAAGTTCATGATTAAAAAAACATAAATAAAATTTCCTAAGAGCCAATAAAAGCTCCCACGTAGAATCCGCCAGACCCATGTGCCTAAAAATGTTGCTTGTTTTCCAAAATTCACTTTAATTCACCCTCTAAACGTATTTTGCGTCGATATTTTTGTGGAGTGGTCCCGTATTGTTTTTTAAATAAGGTAATAAAATATTGCGCTTTGTGATAGCCTACCAAATTACCAATATCGCTGACCAATAAATTCGAATGTTCCAAAAGATCGGCTGCTGCCTCTAGCCGAACTCTACTGATGAATTCAGTCACTGTGGCGCCCGTAATAACCTTGAACAACCGTGAAATCGTCACTGGATGCATATAAACCAATTCGCTTAAGGTATCCAGTGTGATATCTTCATTATAGTTTTCTTTGATATAGCTAACAATTTTCTCAATGGCCACTTGGTTAGTATCTAGTGTTTGCAAATTCTCTTTTACACTGTATTCTTTGATATAATTGCTTAGGAATGAAAAAATCTGTCCATTTGTCAACAAATCTCCCAGATCGATATTTGCCAATAATTTTGAAAAATGGGTGCTAAAAGCTTGTAAAAGATCAATAGCAAAAAGTGCATGATTTTTTTCAGGGGCGTTTTCTGCAAACGTAAGGACCTCTTGCCACTTTTCATCTTCAATCAACTGAAGAATACCTGATGGAAACTGATAGTTCATTTGGTTTGCCCCCAACTTTTCACAAAATAATTGTTGGCTATTGGCTTTTGTTAAATTTAGAAGAAGACCACCATTTTCCTGTCTTTTTGAGAAAACCGTCAAATAATCGTCAGCTATTTTTAGTTGAAAGTGAGTTGGTAGATATTTCTTACTATATCCTATTTTTTGTTCAGATTTGAATAAATCATCTGTTGAAACTGAAATCGTCGAGAGTAGTTTTATAAAAAAAGCGTTTTGTTCTTCTTTACCGATTGTTTGCGTATTTTCGTCGACCTGAAAGGATTTTCTTACTCGATTGATTACAGGCAATAAATCATTTTTTGTGATTGGTTTTAACAAATAATCGACCGTGCCATAATGCATTGCTTTTTGTGCATATGAAAAATCACTATAACCAGACAAAATGATGATTTTGGTATTTAACCGTTCTTTATAAACAATTTCTGCCAAATCTAATCCTGATAGCTGTGGCATCCGAATATCTGTGACCATAAGTTCTGGTTGTTCTCTTAATAGATAGTCTCTGGCTACACTACTTGAACTTGTCGCTTCCATCATTGTAAACCCTAATTTTTCCCAATCGACGATATATTTTATATATTCCACGATATGTTTTTCATCATCTACAATCAGTACTTTCACATCAATCCTCTCCTTGCATTTTAAAGCGAACCTTTAAGCCACCCAATTGTGTACTTTTTTCGATACGTAATCGTGCGTTTGAACCATAAAAGTTAATCAGTCGATGATTGACATTCCAAAGACCGATACTTTGTCCGTCTTTTCTATGGGTTTGATTAATCTGTTTGGTCAATTGAATAATTGCTTTGTCATCCAGGCCTTTACCGTCATCTTCAACACTGATTTCATAGCCTGAGTCTAGTTGATAAATGCTTAGACTCACACGATGGGCACCTTCTTTTTCTTCAATTCCATGATGAATGGCATTTTCTAATAATGGTTGAATTAATAATGGCAATAACATTTCATCCAATAACTCTTCTGCCACATGAATTTCATAAAAAATGGATTTGCGCATCGCCATGATGGAAAGATACGAGCGAGCAAAGCCAACTTCTTCTTCCAACAATACCAAGTCTTTTGCTCTTGTTCGATATTGATAATATTCTGCTAAATGAGTGGCCATCGCTCGTGTCGCATTTGGATCATTGGCGACAGAAATAATATAAAATAAACTATTGTATAAAAAATGGGGATTAATTTGTGCTTGAAGTTGTTTTCGCTCGGCTGTATCGCGTCTTTGGTACTCACTATTTAAGGATAATAACAAGCGGTCGACACCAGTCACCATTTGATTAAACTGTTCAAAAACGTAGCGAAATTCATTATTTGATTTATTTTCAATACGTGTCGTCAAATCCCCATTTTCAACTTTTCTGAATTTAAGGATGAGAATATCTAATTGTGACAAAATATCTTTGTAAAACAAATACATGATTAACATTCCCAACAGAAGAATCAAAAAAGTCACAAAAAAAGTCAAACCATTAATCCAACGTACCGGACCCATGAAGGCTTCAATATCAAAATAACTAATCACTTGAACCTGAATGATTTATGAAAAACTGTTGATATTTTTTAAATCATATTTTTACCGTTATTTGAATCGAAATTGTGGTTATATTTGGTCTGTCATAT
>DXDB01000129.1 GCA_019115705.1 Candidatus Tetragenococcus pullicola
ATCAACCACACGATAATCTGGTGCTAAAGAATACATTTGTTCATATACTCTTTTTTTCTCTTTTAATAAAACATCTTCAAAATCATGAACATCACTATATTCATCAATAAAGTCTCCATAACTTGTTTCTTTTAAGCGAGCATATATCTCTTCTGCTTCATTAAGGCTAAGCCATGATTCAAAATCACGATTTGAAAATAATGATGTTTCATAGGTGCGGATCCTTGTGTTGGCAGCATTGTATTGAATGTCCTTCACTTTACCGCCTCCTTATTCTTCCTCAAAAATAACATCTAATAATTGATGACTGATTTCATCTTTTACAGAACGTAACAAAGCTTCAAAGGTAAAATTATACTCGATATCTCCTTGACGAATCAAAAATCCATTGCGTCGAGGAATCGTCTTTTTTGCAATAGTCAATGTCAAATTTGGATGTGCACTTTGCCATTTTTGAACAGCAGATTTACTTGCATACGTTTCACTATTTTCACCAATAATAATTTCAGCTTGGTCTGTTAGTTGCGTTTTTTCAATATTAGTAATAACAAAATGATCAAACTCTTCTTGCGACAACTGTTCTAATCGTAACTGACCCTCATCGAATAATTCATCAAGCACACTTTCTTTAACAGCTAACAATTTAGCACGCGATTTAACATCAAGATCTGAAACTTCCAAACTCATTTCCGCACGAATTTCTTTTTCATAACGTGTCAATCGTTCATTGACCTGTTTTTCTAATTGTCGTTTTTTTAATTCTTCTTTTCTTTCAATTGATTTTTCTGATTCAATAATATATTGTTCTTCTTTTTTTGTTGCATCTTGAATGATTTTTTCTGTTAACTTCGTAATATCTGACATAAGATCCTCCTATTTGAGAAACGAGTAAAAGAGTGCTTGGCAATAAGGTATTCAAAGATAGGTCCTTTATTTTTATAAACCTTATAGCCATTCTCTTAAACCGTTCAATTAATTCATGATTAGCAAGAAGGAAATAACGAACCCTAAAATAGCGTACGTTTCCAGCATTGCTACATAGATAATACCCTTGGTCACATGTTCTGGTTTTTTAGCTAAAATCTGCATAGCGGCACAAGCTGCTCTTCCTTGCCAAATCCCATTAAAGATAGCGGCAATTGAAATTGGTAAGGATGCAACAAATAAGTAAAGGCCAGTTTGTAAAGAAACATCACCATTCATTTGTAAGAAAATCATAAATGAGATAACAAAACCATACAATCCTTGTGTAGCTGACAATAGTTCTAAAATCAAGGCTTGCGCAAATTTTTCAGGTTGTTCCGCCGTTAAAGCGGCTGCTGCCTCACTGGTTTGCCCAACACCGATTGCAGATCCAATACCACCACAAATCGTTGCTGTTGCGACTCCTAATGCCGCAAAAATAATACCGCCTTGTTCATAAAAAAAGCTAATCCAATTTTCCATCTACTTTATTTCCCCCTGTTTCTTGTTTTTTTCAGAAATCACTTCTACAAATTTTTCTTTCGTCTTAAATGGTTTAAAGGCATGTCCGCCGCCTTCATAAAACTTGCCGAAAAACTCTAAATATTGCAAGCGAATGCCATGAACATACGCACTTAAATAACTTAAGAACATATTCAATCCATGAAGGGCCGCAAACAATACAATCCCTAAGGTAAATCGAACAGGAATCGGCAAGAAACCAATGATCATATTAAAGGCTGTTGCAATACTTCCACCAGCAACTCCCAAGGCCATTAATCGAGTGTAACTGATCAAATCACCTAGGTAGTTGGTAACATCTAGAAGTGAATACAAACCTGTCCCAAATTTTCCAGCAATTGTATTTCCGTCTAAACTACCTCCGATAACTACAAGAACTAGTCCGGCTATCAAACCAACAATTCCAATTGTCATCATTGGACCTTCCTTAAACAACGTCATCCCAAGAACGATTGGAATAAGACTGAGTAAGAAAATAATCCATGAACCACCTTGCAAAACAGCTTTTAACTTTTCATCGTGCATCTTCCAAAGTATAAAAACTTTCATTCCTAAAGCGAACAAAATTTGGAGATATCCGAAAATAACGGAAATCGCTAAAATTTGTGTGATGTCTTCAGTAGTTGAAAGCACTTGGAAAGGTAATTCATATCCAAAAGCATTCCCATATAACAATCCCCAAAACATGGTAGGAACCGCACAAATTGCAAAAAAGTTCAGGTTACTTTCCATACCTTTTTTGAAATGGAAAATTTTTTTTCCAATAATTATTGCTAGAAACATCAATAATCCATAGCCAAAGTCAGCCACCATCATCCCAAAAGCCATCGCATAAAATGGCATCATAAATGGCGTAGGGTCTAACTCGTTATATTGAGGTAAACTATACATTTCGACCAAGTTCTCAAACGGCTTTACCAGTTTACTATTTTTGAGTAAAATAGGGACTTCTTTGATTTCTTCTTCTTTGACTTCTTGGAATTCCAAAAAGTATTCTTTCCCAGTGGCCACCTCGATACTCTTAATAAGTTGTTTACTTTCATTTACTGGTACCCAACCCGATAAGCTCAAAGCATAATTGGATGATAATAGGTATTGATTGCTTTGAATTCTTAACTGTAGTCCTTCTAAGTATTCAGCAATCAGCCCCAACGCCTGATAATCTTCTTTCTTCGATTTTAATTCTGTTCTTAACTCATCTTCTTCATGAGCAAAATTTTCGATTCTTTCTTTAACTTCTTGAAGATCTTCTGATGGATTACTCTCAAAAGGATAGTGATATTCTTCAAAACCAACAGTAGTTAAAAGTTCTCTCACTTTTCTCTGATTCTCTTTATGAAACATCACAAGTAGATAAGCTGTTGAATTTGTTTGGTGGATTACTTCTTGATAAGTGGTTGGGAGAAGTCCCAATTCTTGTGTAAAGTGGGTCAGTTCATTGGCTGGAAGAGTTCCTAACATACCAACTGAATGTTCAAAGTTTTCTAATATAGATGGTTTTTCGTCAAAATAACGCCATATGTTTAGTTCGTCTTCTTGAGTGGATAATTCACGTCGTTCTTGCTCAATCGTGCGTAATCGTTTATCGATTGCTCGGATAGATTCGCAAGTGCTTTTCCAATCATACGTATGTGCATGCTCGGCTAATTGTCGAACTGTATAACGTTGAATTGGTTGTCGTAAACCTTCGATCATACCTAATTTTGGGATATAATTTTCTAAAAACTTTCTAGTCCAACGAACTTCAGTAATTTGTTCTTCGATTTCCCCTTCTTGGGGATGATCGCTCATTTTGCTAAAAACTGGGCTAGTGTCTTCATAAAAATATTCCGCAGGAAACAATTCAACATTTTGAAAATCTTGTAATTGTTCCATAAGTGAATCTTGATATTCATTAAAAGTAATGATATTAAACTTCTGCATTTTTGCTATGGCCATATTAATTCACAACCTTATCCATAATGATTTGCAGAGCCTTCTCTTTTTTTTCTGGTGAAATATTTCGTAATTTTGCCTCTTCTTTTTGTGTCCGTTCGATCAAAGGCTGCTTAATTTTTTGTAGCTCTTCTTCACACTGCTTTTGCAAGTCTTTTTCTTGTTGCTTTTCTTCTTGTAATAACGTTTCTTCAAATTCTTTCATTTTTTGATTACTTTCTTCTTTTTGATTTTGAATACGTTGCTCAGCATCAGAAAGTAACTTTTGGGCTTTTTCTTCAGCCACAGCTAATTTTTGAATAGCGTCAACACTCATTTGCTCACACTCCTTAAAATTGTTTATTCATAGCTCTTTATATAAAGCGCTTAACCATCGCACTCTTTCAGTTGTATTATTCAGATATTAAAAAAATTCCTAAAACAAAGAATCTTTATTCTTTCTGTTTTAGTAAATCTTCTATCGAATAACTAGCTAGTTGTTTCAAGAAAACTTGTTGACTATCAGATAACATCTGAATCAAGTTATCATTGACAACTTTTGATTTTTCTGAGGAACGAAACACTCTATTGGCCAAATCGTTCAAATGGATGACCGGTGCTTTTCCCTCAATTGCGTAATAAACATCAATCATGTAAATATCTTGGATTGATTTTGCTAAATTAAACCCTCCTCCTTTACTAACAGTTGAAGTTACCAAACCGCTCAATACTAATTTACGCAAAATCTTTTTTAAATAGGAGTCAGAAACATCCAATTGCTTACTTATTGCATAACTTTTGACCGGTTGATGCTCTTTTGCCACAGCTAAAATCAAAAGAATACAAATTGCTTCTTCCAAACTATTTTTAACTCTCATGAAATTTATTCAAGCTCCTTATCATTTTTTGCAAAAGCAACTTAAACACTAACTTTAGAAAAAAGCAGTACAGTCATTGACTTTTTGGTGACAAGCTCCAAAATTAAATCAAAATGAAAAAAATTCCAAACCTTTTCATATATTTTTGGAAGCCTAAGTTCTAAACTATCTTGTTTTTATTCAAGGACA
>DXDB01000130.1 GCA_019115705.1 Candidatus Tetragenococcus pullicola
TAGCTAGTAAAAATGGCATTAAATCGCCATACACGATTTATGTTGGGCAAAAGATTAAGTATTAATCTATATGATAAAAAACCGCTAAAATAATCAAATAGATTTAACAGTAAAGCCACTTTCCGTTTGGAAGGTGGCTTGTTTTTTTATTTCTTATCGTTTTTTTGTCGCTCTTTCAGCTTTTCTCTAAATTTTTCTGGGAGATATTTTTCTTCCAATTTCAACCTTCCATTATAATAGGCTTCTTCAGGACTATCAAAACCATAGAGGCGGTGCTTTTCCCCTTTTACAATCAATTCCGCTACCCATTTATTGCCTTTTTTAGATACTCCGACATAACCACTGGTATTGCTTTTTAGTGGCTTTTTGTCAAAGTCTGGATAACGCAATCCAGATTCCTCATCGGTCAATTTACGATAAGCGCCCATGATATACTTGTCATGCGTTTTAGGGTCACGCATGACTTGTCCTCTGTGGATATCATTACCACAGGTTTTTATGTTGCCCTGTTTTAGGTTGCTTTGGTCTATATACCGATATCGACCACATTCACACTTGCATTCCCACAAATGATAGCCACGGCTGTCTTTGTCATCTGTACGGCGTATAACCGTCAATAAACCAAACTTTTGTCCAATCAAACTATCCTCATAATGGACGAGGTTAGCTTTTTTAAGAGCAGACGGCCAATCGCCAAATCTTAATATGCAAGTGCTTGGGTCATAATTTCCATGTCCCCTGTAATAATTAACACTTACATAATGACCATCATTCAGCTGACTCACTCTTTGCAAGTCAGCTATGAGTTGCTGGTCGGTTATTTTAGGTTTTCTAGGCATTCTCAACCACGCTCGCAGTCCACCAGTCGTAATCGTAGTCGTCAAGGATTGCGTTAATCTCACGGACTGATTCAGCATCGGTAAAATCTGGCAACTCACGATCAGGTTCGTTGTCATTTATCCAACCAAAATAGTTAGTGGTTATCAAGTGGCTTTTAAGAGCTTCAAAACTCTCAAAGTTTTCCACCGTTTGCAATTTGCCTTCTTCCTTGATGATTAATTTATACATAGCATTTTCCTCCAATTTAATAAGATTCATCAATTCATCCGCCACTTTAATTGTCATGTTGACAACTGGCGTTTTACCGCTTTTATAGCGGTCATACATCGATTGTCTAACGTTTGTAATTTGTGCTACTCGATAGCCTGTCATATCGCTTGCGAGTAGTTGGTTAATTTTATTTGTATCTATAATCATTTATATTTCCTCCTGTGATAGGAGAGAGGGGGGAACCTCTCTCAATTATTTAACTAATTCTTCGGCGTCAGCTTTAGCAATTTCGTACAATTTACCATTTTCAAAAATCCCGAAGTGTTGTACTTTGCGTTCTTCTGACCAGTTGTAAATTTTTCCTTCTGTTAATTCTACATCAAACCAACGTCCGCCATCTTCTTTGTATTCATCTTCTGATACAAAACGACGTTTCAATCCAAATCTTTCGTCTGGTCCTTCGATTGTTGCAATCCAAGCGGGTTGACGATTGCTTGTAAATAAAGTAATTACGTTACCTTCTACTCGTTCTGTGTATTCTACATGTTTCTTAAATTCCATCGTGATTCCTCCTTGTAATTTATAAGCTAATTTCAAGCTTTCTGCAAAATATTCTTTTACGTTTCCACCAAATTTTTGTTGTCCTTCTCTTGCGATCGTCCATGCTGTTTTAAATAATTGTGATTTGTTCATTTTTGTTTTCCCCTCTCTTAATCAACCTTACATACATAGTATACTTTAAAGTTTATACTTTGTCAATACTTTAAAGTATTTATTTTTAATTTTTTTCAAAAAAATACCAGCCTATATTAGACTGGTAAAAGTTGTGTACGCCCATGCGTTTTGAATACCCTTTGAGTACCTTTGAGTGATTTATTTTGGATTATGTTGATATAGGTAAATATTAAAAATTGTTTGCTACTATTGTATATGCAATAATGTGGGTTACTTTGTATATATTAAATTACAGACTAAGGATCTTGTGGGCGTTTCGCTCGTGCGGGTTCAAGTCCCGCCATCTGCATTGATATATCAAGCTTTATGAAGCGTTGACTACTTCCTTAGTCAGTGCTTTTTTGTTTGACTACCCTTTTGACTACCCTTTTAGATAATTGGCAAAAAGTTTTGAACTTTTATCCTCTTTAGCCATCGAATGTACATAAACATTCATAGTCATATCCGCCGTCGCATGTCCAAGCCTCGACTGAACCTCTTTGTAATTAGCTCCAGCGTTTAATAATAACGTTGCATGAGTGTGCCTAAATCCATGTATGGTTATTTTTTTACCTGGATACTTTTTCATCATATCTCTCAAGTGGTCTCTATACATATATGATTGATTAAATTCGTCTGTAAAAATATATTGGTTTTCATTTACAGAAATCCCACGTTTTAAAAATTCTTTTCTTTGATTAAGTTGCCATTTTTTTAATACTTTCAGAGTTTCTTTATCTAAACTTAACACACGTTCGGAACTAGTATTTTTGGTGGTACCTAAGGTTTCGTTACCTTTAATTGCTTTATTGATATCTATCGTGCCTGTTTTAAAATTAATATCATGCCAAGTTAGCGCACGTAATTCGCCTTTTCGGATACCTGTATAAGCCATCAATCTAAAAGCTGTAAAATCACTAAAAGTTAATCGTGCATGAGCCCAATCTAAAAAAGCATTTAGTTCATCCCGAGTATAAAATTTATCAGCATCTTTTTTGTTACCAATCTTTTTAATAGTGGGTAGTTCAACTTCCGCAAATGGATCGCTTTCGATAAAATTATTTTTGCGAGCGTAATTAAAAACTTGTTGCGTATAATTTTTAATTATCTTAAATTTAACGGTATGCTCAGACCATCTTAAAACAGCTTGCTGACAATCATTTAAGGTTATTGTTCTAATCGGCATTTTACCAAAGTCTGGTAAAATGTAGTTTTTAAAAAAGTTTTTGGTATTAAATAAAGTAGCATCACTGACCTTTGAAGAATAAATAGGCAACCACATTTCGTAAACGTCTTTAAACGTGGTATACTTCTTATAACTTTTACTTTCGGGAGTATCCTCTCCTAACTCAAGCCGAGCTAATGCGAGCTTGGCTTCTTTTTTTGACGGAAAGCCGCGTCGAGTGGTCCGTTTTTTCTTGCCAGTTTTCTCATCCACGCCGAGATAAACAGAAAACTGGTAGGCGGTTGAGCCGTCTTTTTTTGTGTATTTTTTTATGTTAGCCATAAATATTCTCCTTTGTTGCATGGGCGTGCTTTCAAAGGGTAAAGCCCTAGCTAGGAGTTGCACCTAGCGTGTACTGGGTAGGGTTAGTTTTCAATCGGTTGGTACTTAACGGAAACTGATTGTTGAATTGAATCGCCGTCAGATAGAGTAACAACGTATTCTTCAGTGGAATATGAATCTTTACCAAGTATTACATTCGCTCCTGATCCTTCATTGACAATAAAGTTTCCTGATGAACCGTTAGATGTAACTTTATATCTTCCGCTATCAATATCAGAACCTACTACAAAATCACCTGCAGGCAAATTTCGTGGTTTGCTTTTAAGTTCGACAATGCCACTTTCCAACTTTTCAATTTCTTTATTTTTGCTTTCTATGTCTTTCTTTAAAGAATCGGATTCTTTTTTCTTTGAATCAACATCTCCATTTAAAGAGTTAACCTCATCTTTTAATGATTCTTTTTTATCAATAATTTCGTTTGCTTCTGCAAGCTCGTCTTTTTTACTATCAACATCAGACTGCAAGCCCTCTAAAGATTTTTCTGTTTTTTCTATGTCTTTTTCCAACGACTGTTGTTTTTCTTCTAAAGATTTATTTTTTTCTTCTGCTGATTTAATACTTAACACAGTATCATTCAAATTTGTTTTTGCTTGTGTAGTCCCAATTCCATAAGCACCGCCTATTAAAACAACTGATACAACCCCTAAAACGATTAATTTTTTATCCATCTTTTTTCTCCTTTATTTACTAATTGGTAACTCAAAGTAAATTTCGTCATTAAACATTTCTGATATAAACACAAATGATATTTGATCACTAGGTGTTGCTAAAAGCACAGTAGAACTTGCAATCTTTGTTTCATCATTTTGAATATTATATCGACTTTCGTCTATATTCCCAACTTCATCTGTGATATACGCTCCAAATTCTGTTTTATCACCGCCATCATTTTTCCATCCTCCGACATTAGTGATGCCACCAGAGTCTTTAACTGTAACATCGTCTAAAAATGCAGACGTTAATTCTTTCCCGCTTAAATTTTCCATTTTTATAGATATCTGAACCGCTTGTTTCCCTTGTCCAGATGAGTAATAATCTAAGTAATTGGTATCATTAATTAATTCGTTTTCCGCTGAGCTTGTAACGTCTTTAACTTCCGTAACTGTCAACTTGTATTTAACATCATTACCATCTTTAATTTCTCCAGTTTCATCGATCGATAAAGGATTTTTTTGAAAAGAATTACTTGTTTCAGTTCTTGAAGTTTCTAAATTTGTAGAATCGATGGATCCATTAACTGAGTTATGATTGTTTGCTTTAGCCGAACAACTAGATAATAAAAATACCACTACTAATAAAACGCCTAATTTCTTCAATTTCATTGCCTCTTTCTATTTATTTTTAGTACCACTTAAATTCTGTATTATCTAATATTTTTGAATGTCCATAAGCATTTTCGCCATTGCGGACTTCTAAAAACGCTCTTGGTTCGTTGCTATAAGAAGATACAATACCTTGAGCAGCACTTGCTAAATTATTCTTTTCAGTCTCTGAAAGTCCTTGAAAATCAGCAGTAACATTCATTATACCTCCACTATCATCAGCAGTAATTGATTGGACATATAGCCAGTTTGCATATTCTAGATTAGGTTCGCCGTTTTCTATTGGATTTCCGTTTTCATCAATCGTTCCTAAAGCCCAACCTTTGTTATCTTCAATATGTTGTGCAATTAGATCGTTTACATCTTTCCAATCGGCATCCATTTCAGACGATTTAACAGTAGATTCTACTGTGGTAGTAGAAGATTCAATCACTTCACTTGACGATTCTTCTACAGTTTCAGAAGATTCAGTGGATGATGCTACGGTTGTTTCTTCTGTTGAGTTCTTTGCCGTTTCTTCTTTTTCGTTATCACTACCCTCACTTCCAATTGTACCAATTACCAAGACAATAATTACCCAAAACCACCATTTTTTGTAAATGGGCTTTTTTACATCTGGTTCATTTTTACGCTTTACTTTCTTTGCCATTTTTGCTCCTCCTTATTTTATATAAAAGCCGATAATTAAACCGGCTAGAATTGTTTAAACGAATAAATTACTTTACCAATAATTTGCAAATCGTTAAAATCATCGATCGGATACGACTGAGTTTTGAACTCATCAATAAACGAACATGGTTCTAAATGTATCATTGTATCGGTACGACGAACTTTTTTCATAGTAAATTCTGAACCATTTTTAACTATTACTATGTCATTTGAAGTAAAAACAGGGTTGCTTGTTTTTGAAAAGTCTTGTACCACTACATAATGTCCGTTAGCAATAATTTTATTCATACTATCGCCATTAGCTTTTAATATGTAATAATCTTCTGGTTCTTCTTTGATGATGTTAGCCGGTACTTTCATCGTATCGTAGTCCGAAACACTTTCTTCAAATAATCCAGCTGCTACAGTACCTAAATAAGGTAAGGGAACCTCGCTATCAGCTTCTATTGGTATATTGTTTGGCCCATCTAAAGCCATTAAATAGCTTGGCGACACTTCAAGCACGCTAGACATCTTTTCAATTACTGATCGTTTCATGTTTTCCACGTTGCCTTTTTCATATTTATTGATCGCAGCTCTTTTTAATCCAACTCTATTTCCTAATTCTTCTTGAGTTAAATTATTTTCGTTTCTTAGTCTTTTTATTCTGTCTCCCATAGTTTCCATTATATGCACCTCTTCCCTGTATCTTTAAATTACCACTTTGTAGAATGTTATGCAAGTTTTTTTACATAAATATCTAAAAAAGATACAAAAAGTGTTGACATTAGTTAAAACAGGGTGTAAGATAAGTGTATCTTAAAAAGATACGAGGTGAAAAAATGAATAAACAAAAGTTGCGTTCGATCATCGTCTATAATGATGACACTCAAACAAAGTTAGCAAATTATTTAGGCATGGCAAATCAAACATTCTCAAAGAAAATCAACGAAAAGGACGGCGCTGAATTTAGTCAAACTGAGATTAAACTAATCAAAGAAAAATATCAATTAAGTGCAGAAGAAATTGATGATATTTTTTTTAGTCAATATGTATCTTAATTAGA
>DXDB01000131.1 GCA_019115705.1 Candidatus Tetragenococcus pullicola
ACTGAATCGGTAATTGTCTTCATTACTTGCCTAAAGTAACGCACTGAAACAGCATTTGTCTTCATTACTTTTCTAAAGTAACGCACTGAACCCACAATTGTCTTCATTACTTGCTCAAAGTTACGCACTGAATCGGTAATTGTCTTCATTACTTTTCTAAAGTAACGCACTGAATCAGCTATTGTCTTCATTACTTTCCCAAAGTTACGCACTAAATCGGTAATTGTCTTCATTACTTTTCTAAAGTAACGCACTGCACAACTAGTAGATCGGCATTTTTAGGTATTAACGCTATTCAAATAGTGGATTCAATTTTTCAGTTACTAAAATGTCAAAAAGCAACTAGAGCGAGTCTAGTTGCTTTTGCTTTATTGCACTTTTACGATATAACTTTCGTAAGGTGCCAGCTTTGTTGAAATTTCTTTTGGATAGTTATGGATAAAGGTCTTAAGCACTTGATAGTCTTGTATTTCTTTTGGCAAGTCGACTGCTTGATCACTGAGATTGGCAAGCACCAAATAGTTTTGATTTTCAAACTTCCGTAGATAAGCAAAAATGGCTGGATCTTTTGGTAGAAGTAATTGATAGCTTGCTTCTTTGAGCCATTTTTCTTCGTGGCGAAGTTGAATCAATTTTTGGTAATAGGTAAAGATTGAGCGATCAGAGCTTAGGTCTGCAGCAACGTTGATTTCTGGATATCTGCTATTGGTTTTAAGCCAAGGCGTGCCGGTGGTAAATCCAGCATTTATCGTATCGTCCCATTGCATCGGCGTTCGTGCATGGTCGCGGGAAACTTTTCCGGCTGCTTTTAGAAAGTCTTGGGCGCTGATTGTTTGGGCTTTTTCTACATACTGTTGGTAATTGCCGTGTAGCTCGATATCTTTATAGTCATCGAGGGTAAAATCACTAGCATTGGTCATGCCGATTTCTTCGCCTTGGAAAATAAAGGGCGTGCCTTGGAGGCCATGTAAAATTGTCGCAAAGGCTGTCGCCGATTCATAGCGATACTCTTGGTCATTGCCCCACCGACTGATGACGCGCGCCCGGTCATGATTTTCAAAATAAAGAGCATTCCAACCGTTGCCAAATAATTCCGTTTGCCAACTAGATAAGATTTCTTTGAGTTGAACAATGTCGGCTGGTTGATGGGCCCATCGTCCATTAACATCGCCTTTTTTACGATCAACATGCATATGTTCAAAAGTAAAAATCATATCTAATTCTTCGCGCTTTGGACTAACAAGTTCCCAAGCATCATAGCTTTTTGCGGCTGGACTTTCACCGACTGCCATCATGTCTAGAGGTGCCAGCACTTCTTGGTTCATTTCATGGATAAATTCATGCATGCGTGGGCCGTTTTGTTGGTTGGAAGTCGTCAAAGGCCGCGTATTATCAGGGAAATTCCAATCTTTAGAAATAGAAGTGACAACATCCATCCGCCAGCCATCGACGCCTTTTGATTTCCAAAAACGCATCATGTCATAAATATACTGACGGACATGTGGGTTTTCCCAATTCAAATCGGGCTGTTCTTTGGCATAATAATGCAAGTAATATTGTTGCCGCGAGTCGTTCCATTCCCAAGCTGAACCGCCGAAACTAGAACCCCAGTTATTGGGTGCACTACCGTCTGCTTTGGCATCTTGCCAAATATAAAAATCACTGAAAAAATTGTCGCCACCCTTGCAGCTTTCCTTAAACCAAAGACATTGGTCACTGGTATGGTTGGCAACAAAATCCATAATGATGCGAATCTTATTTTCATGAGCCGTTTCGATGAGATCAAACATATCCTGATTGGTGCCAAACATTGGATCGATTTGTCGATAGTCCGCAATATCATAGCCGTTATCAATTTGCGGGGATAGATAAACTGGACTGAGCCAAAGTGCATCGATTCCTAGCTCTTTTAAATAAGGAATTTTTTGCTCGATTCCTTTGATATCACCGATGCCATCACCATTAGTATCCAAAAAACTTTTGGGATATACTTGATAGATGACCGCATCTTTCCACCATTCATTCTTTGACAAATTCATTCCTCCTCAAACTAAGCAATTCCTAACACAGAAGCCAAGATAGCAAATACGATGATACCGATAATTAACCAGTTGACCGAAACATTCTTTTTCTTCATTAGCCAGAAAGAAAGCAAGGTAATCGCTAATGGAATCAAGCCAACAAAAATTTGATCTAGCATTTCTTGTGATTTAAAGACCGTTTCGCCAGCCACTTCCATGTTCCATTTCAAATCAAAGTGAACCATGTTACTGGTCATCGCCCCAACCATGACTAGACCGACGATAGAAGCTGCTTTGGTCAAGACATTGATCATGCCCGTTTTATAAAGGTCACTGACATATTGGTTACCTAGCGTATAGCCCAATTTTCCACCAAACCAACGAATCAATTGGACAGGGACATTAAATAAAAGTAAAAAGACAATCGGTGCCAAGACATTGCCTGCTTGGGCCAACGTAATCCCAATACTTGCGGCAATCACCCGTAAAACACCCCAAAATAGTGAATCGCCAATTCCGGCTAAAGGTCCCATCAAAGACGCTTTGACTGGTTGAATACTTTCTTCATTGAAGTCAGGATTTTCAGAGTTTTCTTTTTTCATCGACGCTACAACCCCACTTAGAAAAGGGAATAACGCCACATTGGTATTGAAATAAGCCATATGTCGTTTCATCGCTTTTGCTTTACCATTTGGGTCATCTTTATAAAACGTATCGATAAAAGGTTGAATGGTATAGCTAAATCCACTGGCCCCTTGTTTGGCAGGTGTCACTGCTGAATAAAGGGTAAAACTGCGCCAGTACATTTTACGTAACATTTTATTTTCTTCTTTAGTTAATTGATTTGTATCTTTTGCCATTTTTTATACCCTCCTTAAGATAAAAATTCTTCGTTTTCACGTTCTTCTGGTGTCATTGTATCGGAAACTTGGACGCCACTTGGTCGACTATCTGCTAATTTTTTAAATTGAAGATCACGTTGTGCAACTAAAAAGGCCATAATAAAGGCGAACACAGCGGTCGCAATCAATGGCAATTCCAAGTAGGCTGTGACGACAAAACCAACAAAGAAGAAAACGGCGATTTTATTGTCCCATAAAGTTTGTAACAACATTGCCATTCCGACAGCAGGCAAGAGATTACCAGCCACAGATAGGCCGTTGATGATTACATCGGGTAATTTATTGATGACTGATTGGGTCGCTTCAGAGCCTACGAGCACACCGAAAAACGGAATCAAGGCATAAATTCCCCATTGCAATGCCCACAAGCCATAATGAAGGTTGCGGATTCCCTTGGCGTTCATGTCGGCTGCCATTTTGTCAAATTTAGTTGCAAAAGGTCCTACAATCCCAACATAAATCAAGGTTTTTAATTGAAGACCAATGACGCCTAAAGGCAAAGCGATGGGTAAAGCAACTTCTAAGCCACCGCCAAATTGGATGGCAAACGTTGTGGCTAAAGCTGTAGCCAAGCCTGGTTCGGCTGCTTGAGCGCCACCAACATTGACGACTCCCATAAAAATAGCTTCTAAACTAGCACCGACAGCTAGTCCTGTTTGTACATCTCCTAGTAACAAGCCGATAATTGGGGCGATGACAATTGGTCGGCCCAACATTGTAAATCCGAAAAGCTCTTGTCCACCGACAGTCAAGAAAACGACCACGGCAGTTACGATTGATGGATATAACATGTGTATTCCCTCCTATTTGATAAATTCAGTTAATAAATGCTTGGCGTCCCCGGGTACATTTTGTAAGTTAGCTTGGGGATACTTTTCAGCCAATATTTTTGCTGCATCTTTTTCAGAATCTGTTACATAAACTGTATTTAACCATTTTTCTTTCTTTTCATCGCTGCCTTTACCAACATTTCCGATATTTAGAAATTCGACGGTTTCAAAACCATCTGTCACAGCTACAGCATCCGCAATTGTTTTAGTTAAAACTAAAACGTGCATCCGTTTGATTCGTGGATCGCGTAATAATTTTTTCGCGCCGTCTATCGTGCGAATGACAATTTTAATATTGTCAGGAACCGCCATTTTGAGTGACGATTGTTGGACTTCATTTTCAGCAACTTCATCGTTTGCTACAATGATGCCGTCTAAGCTCAATACTTTGGACCACAACATCACAATTTGACCATGGACCAAGCGTTCGTCGACCCGTAAAGCAGGGATGGTATCGTTGACTTCTCCAGTAACAATTTCCTCTTTTTTAGGCGCTGGTTTTGCTGATTTATCGTCCACTTCTTTTTCTTCTTTTTTTGCTTCAACGAGTGGGTATTGTTTGATTTCTTGACGGGTATTGACTAATTTTTCTTCAATCAAGGCCTGACTAGCGGTATCACCGGTCATGGCGATGGTCATCACCTCTAAAATCGTTGGTAAATTAACGCCAGCTACAATGAAGACATTCTCCATATCTTTGGTATG
Organism: Candidatus Tetragenococcus pullicola; assembly: GCA_019115705.1. Taxonomy (GTDB): domain Bacteria; phylum Bacillota; class Bacilli; order Lactobacillales; family Enterococcaceae; genus Tetragenococcus; species Tetragenococcus pullicola. Next base: position 4,459 of record DXDB01000131.1, read on the forward strand.
TTCGATAAATTTTTGATTGACCGAACCACCAAATAAATCGGTGAAGATAATCAATTGTGTCTCTTCTGTGACTGTTTCTAATACTTGATCAATTTGTTCTTCTAAATCGGGGCCATCTGGCAAATAAGCCGATATATACGTGATGTCATAGCCTGTTCCCAAAAACATTTCTAAGGTACTTTGATAGCCGTGTGCAAGATCTCCATGGGATGCAACCACAAACTTAAACATTCTTTTTCCTCCAAATCATTTATTTTCGTTCATATTATCATCATTTTTGACGGTTTGCAAGCGTATATACTTATAAAATCGTTCATTTTCATTAATTTATTTTAAAAACGGTTAAAAACATTAACTTTCCTTTGTAAAAAAAGCGACGATAGCGTAAAATATAAAGAAAGTTAGAAAATCAAATGGAGGTTTTCTTATGTTGATGCAAGAACGTCGGTTAGAAATATTAAATATCTTAAATCGGGAAGGAATTGTTAAAACCCAAGACTTAATGGAGCATTTTGACGCCAGTGAATCGACCATCCGCCGTGATTTAAGCGAAATGGAAGAAGAGGGCCAACTGACTCGTGTCCACGGCGGTGCTCAAAAGCTAGATTTGTATGACTTGGAACGAGCCATCGAAAAAAAACGCATTGAAAACGTCGATGAAAAACGTTTGATTGCTCGAGAGGCTGCCAAAAAGGTCTACAATAACGACATTGTTTTCCTTGATTCAAGTACTACCACCGCTGAAATGGTTCCTTTTTTAGTGAATAAAGATTTGGTCGTTGTGACCAATTCGCCCGAAATTGCGGTCGATTTAATGACCAATGAAATTTCAACGATTTTATTAGGTGGTCGGATTCGCCAAGCAACGCATGCCATTGTGGATTCTGTTGCCTACGCCCAGCTATCGACGTGTTTTTTCAATAAAGTTTTTCTAGGAATGAATGGAGTGCATCCGGATTTTGGCTATTCGACGCCGGATCCTGAAGAAGCTTTGATTAAAGAATATGCCCTAGAACATTGCACGGCCGCTTATGTCCTGGCTGATGAGACCAAAATCAACCGAATTACTTTTACTCAAGTGGCTAAGATTCGCAGTATTCCTTTGATCACCTGTTGTGAAGATCCGCAAAAAATTGAACGGCTTGCTGCAATGACTGAAGTAACCAATGTCTATCCTAAAAATGACCTCTGCTAAAAAAGCGAAGGTCATTTTTTTGAGGAGGCTGAAACGATCGGCGTTGTGATCTAAAAAAATTTTGGGGACGCGACTTGGAAGTGAACACTATATGACTTGGGCGCACCCTTTTCCTATAATATTTTAAAAGAAAGCTCTTTTAGCTGCGTACTGTATAGGAGAAGGGGGTGAAAGAATGCGAAGAATGACGCAGGAACTGCAATTTTTGAAGACTTTATCGGAACGGATTGCTTTACCTAAAAATGATCAAAATGAACTGCGACGATTGGAAAATGGATTTGCGGGAGAACAAGCTTTAGACAGGCTGCAAGCTGTTTTGACGCAAGAGATATTGCCGTGTATGGATGATTTGTTGTTGAAAGCGAATTCTTCTTGTGTGCAGATTGACAAGTTGTTGGTTGTCGATGGCGTGACTTATGTGGTTGATGTGAAAAATTATCGTGGCAGCTATCTTTTTTCTGAGGACGAATGGATTCGAAATGGACTACCTTTACAAGAAAATATTTTGGAACAATTGCATAATGCGATGCGGGCGGTCAAACGAATTTTTATTCAAGAGCATGTTTCTTTAGAAGTAAAAGGTGTTCTGGCTTTTATCAATCCGGCAGCAAACATTGAAATTAAAAGTGAGGTTTCTGATTTGATCTTAACGACCCGAGATATTTCGGGTTGGTTGCTTGATCTTTTAGGAAAAGCACAAGCAAAGTCAGACACTGGCCATTGGCAACGTGCCTTGGAGAAAAAACTGTTTCCTAACTTCAAGTACAAGCGAACATTGCCAAGCGAATTTTCTAATCGTTTGCGATCCGGGATCGCCTGCCGAAATTGCGGGAAGTATCATTTAATAGAAAGTAGATATTCGATGGACTGCCTAGACTGTGGCCACCGTGAGCCCAAAGAAACTGCTTATGTACGAACCATTTGCCAGTGTGGTGTGATTTTTAACGATTGTGATTTGAGTTTGGCAATGTTGTGTCGCTTTTTTGGAGAGACTGTGAATAAACGTTATTTGCAAGAAGTCCTAGCCAAACATTTTGAAGTGAAGTTTCACAAAGGACGCTCCACTTGTTATCTTAATAAAGGCGTCTTATTTGTTTATTGGTTTGAAGAGAAGTTGGATTACTTTAATGGCTTAGAAAAAAGACTAAACTGGAACCACGCACCTCTTAATTAATTCTAGTAGCTTTGAGCTATTCAAACATTTCTTTCTCATTCTTATGGCCGATTAGCACTATTCAAACATTTCTTTCCCATTCTTATGGCCGATTAGCACTATTCAAACATTTCTTTTCCATTCTTATGGTCGATTAGCGCTATTCAAACATTTCTTTCCCATTCTTATGGCCGATTAGCGCTATTCAAACATTTCTTTCCCATTCTTATGGGCGATTAGCGCTATTCAAACATTTCTTTCCCATTCTTATGGATGATTAGCGCTATTCAAGCATTTCTTTCCCATTCTTATGGATGATTAGCGCTATTCAAGCAATTAACGTTGCGTTTGGACAATTTTAAGCAACTCAAAAAAAGTGAGGACAGCATCCTCACTTTTTTAATGTTTGACAAAGCCGGTGTCGGCCATCCCTTTTTCGGGGTTATCGAGTGCTTTGTCGAGTGCTTTCCAGGCTAACGTTGCACATTTGACGCG
>DXDB01000132.1 GCA_019115705.1 Candidatus Tetragenococcus pullicola
ATCTTTTAAAAGTGATTAACACTTACAAAAAAGGAAACTATAAGAATCCATTTATCATGGTAGATACGAATCATGATAATTCTGGAAAGCAGTACAATGAACAAGTCCGTATTGTTCAAGAAATATTAACAAATCGCTCATGGAACGAAGATATTCATCAATACGTACGTGGCTTCATGATTGAAAGTTATTTGGAAGATGGTCGTCAAGAACCGGGTGGAGAAGTATTTGGGCAATCCATTACCGATCCTTGTCTTGGATGGGAAAAAACAGAAGAATTGGTTCGCTATATTGCGGCACATTCTTAAAAGCAAATAAAATGAGCTGGCAAGCGGTCGAAAGATCGCTTGCTTTGTTTACGTGTTAAGCGCTGAAAAATATTCAATGAATGAGAGATAGTTAGAGGGAGAAAAAATTTTTCACTACCATTAATCTATGCTATCCTTAATTTACATAACGAAAATTCTTTTATCTTTTTTCAAGGTAATGTTCAATGACCTAAATATAAAGTAAATACAAAAATCAGTGAAAGGCAGAAGCTTATGAAAAAATTGCTTGCTATATTTTTATTTGTTTTTTTCGCATTAGTATTATTAGCTGGAATAGCCTTTGATATTTATACAAATAGTCAGGGAATAAAGGATATCTTTTACGGAACAGCAATAACAAGTCATATGAGGTATAAATCAAATTTCGTTGGAATGTTTACAGCTATCTCATTTATCGTCCTTAATTTACTATTAGTTGCAGGCTATGGCTACTTTTTCTATGCAAAAGAGAAAAAAATTAAAATTTTTCCGGCTTTATATTCTATAGTTGTCTTTTTTTATACTCTATACATTTTTGTGAGAGGAATAACTTATATTATAGAAGTATTAAGTATGATCTAGCGGTGCCATAAGGAATCTATAAAGATTTGAATCAGACACATTCTTTTGGAAAGACTGGAGAGTCATTTTATATAAAGCCGCCTTTATATGTCAGCTAGGGTAACCATATTTAGTTTGGCGAGAATTTTTATGCGAATCTCGATTGTATTTTTATGGATCGGAATAAAATAATTTTTGGTGGTAACGTTTTAATTGGTCCGAGAGTCAGCTTTTTTACAGCCGGTCATCCAACCAATCCTGATCTACGAGCAAAAGATTTTTAATTTGGACTTTCCATCCTAGTAGGAAATCAAGTTTGGATTGGGGGAACGCTGCTATTTTGCCAAGAATAACAATCGTAAAAAACTCAATTGTTGCGGCAGGAGCAGTTGTTACAAAAGATGTTCCCGCTAATTCAATTTTTGGTGGCAATTCAGCTAAAATCATTAAGAAAATAGGAAGGACCGATAAAAAAATAGGAAAAAGAAATGCAAGCGTATTATGAAAAATTAGAAGAAGGGAATCATCCTATGAATCATGATATAAATCTCTAAAAACTTTATTTTCATTCTTGGATAAACGTGTTAAACTTTTCACGAGGTGACAGAATGAAAACGCAACAACAGAAACGGTATCATACTTGGAACGAACATTTAAAAGAAACATTTGGTGAAAAAGTATTTAAAGTAGCTTTAGATGGGGGCTTTGATTGTCCTAATCGAGATGGAACAGTAGCACATGGCGGTTGTACGTTCTGCAGTGTTTCTGGATCAGGAGATTTTGCACAAAGTAGATTGGATCCTTTACCTGTTCAGCTTAGAAAAGGAATCGACATGATGCATGAAAAATGGCCGAATACTACTAAATATATTGCTTATTTTCAAAACTTCACAAATACTCATGCTGAAGTTGAAGTTTTGAGGCATCGCTATGAACAAGTGGTCAACGAAGAGGGAGTAGTCGGGATCATGATTGCTACCCGTCCGGACTGTTTGCCAGACAAGACGATTGCTTATCTGAGCGAATTGAACGAAAGAATGTATATGTGGGTAGAACTCGGGCTGCAGACCGTTCATGAAGAAACAAGTGAGAAAATCAATCGCGCTCATGACTATGAGACCTATCTGGAGGCTGTGAGAAAATTACGTGCCCATAACATTCGTGTCTGCACTCATTTAATTAATGGCTTACCGGGTGAAACTTACGAAATGATGCTGGAAAATGTGGAACGAATGATTACAGATTCGGATATTCAAGGCGTAAAGCTTCATTTATTGCATTTGATGAAGAACACAAAAATGGTTCGAGACTACGCTCAAGGAAGATTGGAATTCTTGGACATGGATACCTATGTCCAGCTGATATGTAATCAATTAGAGATGATTCCGAAAGAGATTGTTATTCATCGTCTGACAGGGGACGCACCAAGAGACACGTTAATCGGTCCAGAATGGAGTCTGAAAAAGTGGGAAGTGCTGAATGCGATAGATGCTGAAATGGAAAGAAGAGGCAGTGTTCAAGGGTGCAAAGATGTAAGGCTGAAATGAAACAAGGCTAGAAAGATGTTCAGACTCTAAAATGATGTTGAAAGTCTTTATTTTTCAAAAATAAAGATGTTCAGTACTGTTTTTTACTCCAAACATCTTTATTCTCAAGAAATAAAGATGTTCAGAGACAAAAAAGACTCTGAACGTCTTTTTAGCTAGTTTGATCGAAGGTATTTCCTTAAAACTCTACCGCATAAATCAAGACTGACTACATTTCCACACCACTCTTTGAGAATCGTCGGTGTGAATTTTCGATCCGGGAAAAGCAGGCGGTATTCTTCAATCATTCTCTCTATAGCGCTTGATTTTGTTTCTGATAAGCCACAGCTAGAGCATAATAGACTGCGGTGGCCCTCCCTTAAATGATTTTCCCCACAACTCTTGCACAAAATCCCTTTATCAAGCATTTCGTAAGAATATTTCGGTGTTTTTTCGTAAGGATTTTGAGCTAACTTTATTTTCTCAAGATAGGCTGCGACTTGATGGGGATAGTTCTGTAAAGGATCTGCCTGGCTTTCAATGCTCTTTAAATATTCATTGAGCTGTGATCGAAGGACAATCGGCAAATCAGGTTGATTTCCGTATAATGTGAACTCAGGGTTAATGAAAATCAGCTTTTTTTCAATGAGTG
>DXDB01000133.1 GCA_019115705.1 Candidatus Tetragenococcus pullicola
CAATTTTTTCTATTTAATCACTGAATAAAGAATATGGTATATTTTTGACTTTATTTTAAAACTCTTATTTACAAGTGTTACATACTGTTATATACTGTTTATGAAAAGGAGGGCAGAGTTTATGACAATTATTATTCAACATAATGGACGGATTCCAATTTATGAACAAATTGTTGATCAAATAAAAAGACAAATTTTAAAAGAAAATTTACAGGCTGAAACTAAACTTCCTTCTGTCCGTGTACTGGCAAAAGATTTACGTATTAGTGCATTGACTGTAAAGAAAGCATACGATCAATTGGAAGCGGAAGGTTTCATTGAAACGGTACATGGAAAGGGAAGTTTTATTTTGCCAGTCAATGCTGCTGCCAAAAAAGAAGAAGTTTTAGTTCAAACACAAGAAGGATTTGAAAAGGTGATGAATAAAGCTTACCAGGCAGGAATTACTATAGAAGAAATGAAAGAAATCGTAACATTATTGATTGAAGAAAAGGAGAATATCTGATGATTACAATGAAAGATGTCAATGTAACTTATCCTGGATTTCAGCTCGATTGTTCGATGGTTGTTAAAAAAGGACAAATTGTAGGCATGGTTGGTGAAAATGGGGCGGGGAAAACAACCCTTTTTAAAGTATTACTAGGCTTGATTCCTATTAAAACTGGCGAAATAACTGTTCAAGGAAATAAACACCAAACATTTTTAGAAAACGAAAAAGATACACTAGGTGTGGTTTTATCAGATTCTTTTTTTAATTCCTTGTTTACCGTAGAGCAAATCGCCAAATTATTGGAAAGTTTGTATGCTGAATTTGAGATCGATTATTTTTGGAATCTTTGTGAACAATTGAATATTCCTAAAGGAAAGCCATTAAAGAAATTTTCAACCGGTATGTTAGCAAAAATAAAAATAGCTGCAGCAATGTCTCACAAAGCCAGTTTCCTTATTTTAGATGAACCAACCAGTGGCTTAGACGTTCGATCGCGCTATAAAATCTTAGCACTTTTGCAACTATATATGGATCGATTTCCAGAAACGAGTATTTTGATCAGTTCACATATTTCGGATGATTTAGAGCACCTTTGCGATGAAATGTATTTTCTAAAGGAAGGGGCTGTTTTGCTCCATGAGGAAACAGATATTTTGATTGACCATTATGCACTTATTAAAGGAAGTGAAAAACAACTAGTGGGACTTCCTTTACAATTTCAACTATTTCAAAGAAAGAGTAATTATGGTGTGGAAGTTCTAACCAATCAAAAAGCTTTTTTAGAAGAAAACTTTTTGGATCTCGTTGTTGAAAAAGTAACAATCGATCAATTATTATTAATGATGTCAGAAGGTGAAAGACTATGAAAGGCTTATGGCTAAAGGATTGGTTTATTTTAAAAAGACAGTGGAAAGTTCTTCTTTTCTTTTTGTTGATTTCAGTTATTAATGGATATACCAGTGGCCTTGCATTTTTGACCTTTTTTATGAGTTTCTTTTTTGTTTCTCTGGCAACATCAACCATAGTGTACGATCAAGAAAATCATGGACTGGAGTATCTCTTGACATTACCGTTTCATAAGAAAAAGTATATTCAGCAAAAAAGCCAACTAATTTTGGTTTCTGCTGGATTAGCAATGTTTCTTTCTTTTTTCTGTATGATGGGAATTGCTCATATCTTTCCTGAGAAAATAACAGAGGCAATGCTTGTCACTCTTTTGATAAGTTTTCTTTTTAGCTTCTTTTTTGGCATGCTCATGTCTGCTTTGTATTTAAAATTTGGTGCAGAACAAGGCCGAATTTTCTTATTCGTCATGATAGGGGTTGTTATTTTAGGTAGTTTTTTGTTAGCAAAACTCCCTAAAGAACAAATGAGTTCAGTTCTTGTCTTTTTTGCCAGACTTACTTCTGTTTCTTTTAGGCACTTATTCTTAGGAGGTATTGTTTTACTGGCAATGATTTACTCTTTTGGGAATAAAATTAACTATCATTGTTTGCTTCATAGTAAAGTTAATTAAAAACGTAGCAGCTATTTATTTAGCTGCTACGTTTCATTTTCTATTCTTTTACAAAACTTGCTGATTGTTCACCAGCCTGGCGACCAAAAATAACAATATCGGCAACGGCATTTCCACCGATACGATTATCACCATGTAACCCACCTGTTACTTCGCCAGCAGCGAATAAGCCTGGAATAGTATTGCCATCTGTGTCAAGTACTTCTGTATTGGTATTTATTTTGACTCCGCCCATTGTATGGTGAATACCAGGAGCGATTTCAATCGCGTAGAAGGGCCCTTCAGATAGGTCATAATCCATTCCTGTTTCACGATCAAATTCACTATCATTTTGGTTAGCTACAGCTTGATTCCAAGTATCTAATGTTTCTTTCAGAACATCTTCAGGAACATTAATTTTTGATGCTAGTTCTTCAATCGTGTCACCTTCTACTACTGCACCTTGTTCTTTATAAAAGTCGACTTGTTTCGCACGTGTAGCTAATCCATTATCAAAAACAGCATAGGCATAACCTTCAGGTAAAGCAGACACTGCTGCAGAAACTTTATCCCGTGTTTCTAACTCATTGTAAAATCTTTTTCCTTCTTGATTGACTAAAATTCCGCCTTCGCCACGAATTGTTTCACTCACTAACATACCATCTTTTTGAACGACAGTTGGATGGACTTGAATTTTATCCATGTCAACAACTTGACCGCCAAGAGCTTCAATCATTGTGATTCCGTCTCCAGTACTTCCTTCAGAGTTTGTACTCACATAACCTTCTAAATCTGGGCGATACTTAACAATCATTTCTTCATTCCCCCCAAAGCCTCCAGTTGTAACAATTACAGCTTCAGAAGAAATTTGTTTTTCTTTTCCACCAATTTCTACTGTTACACCTTTTATTTCATCATCTTTTTGGACGATTGAATTTACGTTGGCATTAACAAATAGGGGAATATTTTGCTCAAAAACATTTTGAGTTAAGCCGTCCACTAGATAACCACCCACAGCGGATCCATCAGAAGGACGGTGGATTCGTTTCACACTCGCTCCACCACTGAAACTGATGTTATCTAGCGTGATTCCCATGCCATCTAACCAGTCAATCGCTTCAGCAGAGTGGTCTACTAAGTATCTTAGTAATTCTTGATCATTCGTTCCACCTCCGCCTTTTAATGTGTCTTCAAAGAAAGTATCATTGCTATCTTCAATGTCTTGTTCTTTTTGGAATTTTGTCTCAGAAGCGTTCATTCCGCCAGATGATTTTAATGTGTTTCCGCCAGCAATTGGCATTTTTTCTAAGATAACTGGATTGGCGCCTGCTTCTTTTGCTTGAAGAGCCGCGGACATACCAGCACCTCCAGCTCCAACAATGATGATATCATAC
>DXDB01000013.1 GCA_019115705.1 Candidatus Tetragenococcus pullicola
CTTACTTATAAAAAGTGCGGTGGCGCTAGCAAGAAGGATACACCTGTTCCCATGCCGAACACAGAAGTTAAGCTTCTTTACGCCGATTGTAGTGAGGGGTTGCCCCTTGTGAGAGAAGGAAGCCGCCGCGCAAACTTAAGACGAGACAAATGTCTCGTCTTTTTTTGACTATTGAGAAAAGGTACCATTTGAAAAACGCGCAAAAATTGGTATATTCATTTATTAATGATCAAGAAATCCTATATCCAAAATAAAAACCGTTAACTATTAAAGAAGTTAAGGGCTGTTTTGCCTTAAGAATCGCCTTGTGACCATAAGAATAGAAACGATGGATTGCTCTAATTTGTTTAGCAGAAGCTTTGATTTACTATCAGTGAGTACAAGGTAAAACAAAAAAGCTGAATTTTACTATTTTTCCTCGAAGATCATTTGTTTTATACATACTAAATCCTTTATTGAAAACGCTTATTTATTATGCTATAGTTTTTATAGACTAAAAAATTTAAATTGGAGGATTTGATATGCGCTTAGAAGGTAAAACAGCAATTGTAACCGGAGCTGGGTCTGGAATGGGAGCAGCGATTGCCAAGTTATATGCTGAGGAAGGGGCCAATGTAGTTGCTTCGGATATTAATGAAGAATCATTAACAGCAATCATTGAAGAAATCAAAGAAAGTGGCGGTCAGGCAGTAAGCTTGGTTTCAAACGTAGCGGTTCAAAAAGACATCGATGAATTGGTAGCTTTGTCTCTTAATGAATATGGTTCTTTGGACATTTTAGTAAATAATGCTGGTATCGTGGATAATTTTGTCACAGTTGGCGATGTGTCAGATGAATTGTGGGATCGTGTAATCAGTATTAATTTAACCGGCGCCTTCAAACTATGTCGAGCTGCAATCAACATTATGGAAACTCAAGAAACTGGCGGCGTGATTATTAATAATGCTTCTGTGGGTGGCTTATTTGGGACACGTGGTGGGGCTTCTTATGCAGCTTCGAAACATGGCTTGATTGGTTTGACAAAAAATATTGCAGCTACGTATGGTGTATATGGTAAGGTTCGTTGCAATGCGATTGCTCCGGGCGGGGTTGCGACTAATATTCAAAAGACCATTGATGCCCCAAGTCCTCTTGGTTATAAGGCTTTGAAAGATACCGGCTATGCCCCAACAGCCGATCCGAAACAAATTGCCCAAATAGCTGTTTTTCTTGCCTCAGATGAATCTAGTTTTGTAAATGGTGATGTCCTTAAAGCAGATGGTGGTTGGACAGCTAGGTAACCGATAACTAGATGACAAATGGAAAATTCTCAGATATCGGTATAGCTCAGGTTAACGCTAGGCTTATCTTCAGCTAGCCTCAGATAAATCTAAATTCGTGATCTAAAACTAATTATCGATGATGGGTGGACGACAAAACGCATAAGTTATCGTAAGGGAAGTTGCTGCGGCAGCTTCTTTTTTTTAATCTAAAAGAACACTTTTTGACATCGTATAGAAAAGATGATACTATTTAAAATAGGATCTATTTAGAAAAATATCTAAATATGAAAGGAAAGGAGAAAAAATTGTGAGTTTCGAAAGAAGTTTTAAAGCACTTGCTGATCCTGTCCGAAGAGAAATCCTACAAATGTTAAAACATGGGAAAATGTCAGCTGGAAATATTGCCAATCAATTTGATATGACACAAGCGACGGTTTCTTATCATTTAAGCATTTTAAAAAAAGCAGATTTGATTTGGGAAGAAAAAGAAAAAAATTATATTTACTATGATTTAAATACATCTGTATTGGAAGAAATAATGGTTTGGTTTGTTGATTTAAAGGAGAGTAAACAGAATGAATAAAAAAGAATTAAAAAATACAATGGTTATAACAAGTCTTGTTTTATTGATACCAGTGATTGTTGGGGTGATTTTATGGAGTCAATTACCCGAAACGATAGCGACACATTTTGAACTGAATAATCAAGCAAATGGTTGGAGTAGCAAGACGTTTACCGTTTTTGGCATACCTCTGGTGATGTTGGCTATTCAATGGGTATGTTTTTTGGCTACTTTTTTTGATCCCAAAAAGAAGAATATCTCTTTGAAATTAATTAAAAATATTTTGTGGTTAGTGCCACTCATTAGTCTGAGTGTTATGCTTTCTATTTATAGCAAGGCATTAGGATTTTCAATTAATGTAGGAACAGTTAGTCATCTTTTAGTTGGCTTCGTGTTTATCATGATTGGAAATTATCTGCATAAAGTGAAGCAAAATTATACAATTGGTATTAAAATTCCTTGGACTTTAAACAGCAAAGAAAATTGGAATAAGACAAATCGGCTTTCGGCTTGGTTATTTGTTATTGGAGGCCTTGTTTTTCTATTAAATAGTTATTTTTTAAACTACTGGATAATGGCAATTGTGATAGGTATTATTGTGTTTGTACCAGTCGGTTATTCTTTTTTGTTATTTAAAAAAGGAATTTGACTAATGAGTAATCGTTGTCTTAAAAGCTTAAGCTAGGTTTTGACGCTTATATGTTATAGGATGAAAGTTTTTTAATCCTTATTTCATAACAAGGAGTATTTACTTTTGTACCGTCTTCTTCTAAAATGGATATAAGAGATTTCAGGGAGTGTGAAGAAATGATTCGAATTATTACCGATAATGCTTCCGACATTACGGTAGAAGAAGCCAAAAAAATGACTGTTGAAATTGTGCCACTAACAATCAATTTTGAAGATGAGAGTGTTCAACAAAAAACAGCAGCAGATTTTGATAATTTTTATCGCAAATTAGAGACGGTCCAAACGTTGCCATCAACAAGCCGTCCTTCACCAGAGGATTTTTTAAAGCACTTTGAAAAGGCAAAAGAAGCTGGTGATGAAGTTTTAGTGTTAACAATCGATGCTGGGTCGAGTGGTACTTTAGAAAGTGCCGAATTAGCTAGAGGGTTATCCGGTTATTCTGAAAAAATAACAATCATGGATAGTAAACAAGCAATTATGTCCCAACGATTGGTGGTAGAACAAGCCGCAAAGTTGCGTGATGCAGGTGCGAATATGCAAGAAATCGTTGTCTATATCAAAGATTTACGTGAACGAATTGTTGTTTGTGGTGTCATTAACACGTTGAAATATTTGAAAATGGGTGGCCGAGTACCGAAAACAATGGCCTTTATTGGAGAAGCTATCGGAATCAAACCAATTATTATTCTTGGTGATAATGGCTTAGATGAATTAGCTAAAAAAAGAGGCATGTTAGCAGGAGAAAAAAGATTGTGGCAAGAAATGGATAAATTTCCATTAGATAAAGAATTACCTACTTATTTTGGCTATACTTTAAATCGTGAAATTAGTGAAAACTATCGACAAAAAACAATTGAACGGTATGATTTGACCAAAACAGGCATCTTTCCGATTGGCGGCGTGATTGGAACGCATGTGGGGCCTAATGGAATTGGCTTAGCATTCGTTCGAAAATGATAAAACGAATAATTGGACAATTTAAAGAAAAGAGACGAAAATAAAGTAAAACAAGAAAGGTGATTGCCATGAAAAAGCAACCTAAAAAAAAGTTGAAAGAAAAGCTTTCGTCTCTGGAATATTCGGTGACACAAGAAAATGCGACAGAACATCCCTTTACTGGGGAATATGATGATTTCTATGAGAAAGGAATCTATGTAGATGTTGTCAGTGGCGAGCCATTATTTGCTTCTACAGATAAATATGATGCTGGTTGTGGTTGGCCATCATTTTCTGAACCAATACCGACAGCTGACATTCAAAAAAAGGATGATTTTTCACTTTTTCAACCACGAGTAGAAGTCCGTAGCAAAGAGGCAGATTCACATTTAGGACATGTCTTCACGGATGGACCGACAGATAAGGGCGGCTTACGTTACTGCATCAATTCAGCAGCTTTAAAATTTATTCCCTATGATGAAATGGAAGAAAAAGGCTATAAAGAATACATGTCGTATGTAAAATAATCAAGCAAGATCCTCATTTATTGCAGATGAGGATCTTTTGTTCATAGTAAGCTATTATAGAACAAATCTTTTTTACGCCCTTTTTTCCAAAAAGTAGAAATATGTGGTACAATAAAGGGAACGTATGTACAGAAAGGACAAGAAATGTACGAGTATATTATTGGAAAAATAACTGCGATTCAACCAAGCTATTTCGTTTTGGAAGTTCATGGAATCGGCTATCAAATTGCGGCAAGTAATCCGTATCATTATAGTGGCAAAATCGGTCAAGAAATCAAAGTCTATGTACACCAGGTGATTCGCGAAGATGCCCATTTGCTCTACGGATTTATTGACTTATCTGAAAAACAACTGTTTTTACGTTTGATTAGTGTTTCAGGAATTGGTCCTAAAAGTGGCTTGGCAATTTTAGCCAATGAAGATCATGAAGGGTTGGTAAATGCCATTGAATCCGGTGATATCACATATTTGACAAAATTTCCAGGGGTTGGGAAAAAGACAGCCCAACAATTAGTATTAGATCTTCAAGGAAAGTTGGAAGGTTATGCAACAGAACCACAAAATGGCAATGTTGCAAACACAAATGACTCTGTTGCTCCTGCTTTGGAAGAAGCTACGGAAGCTTTGAGAGCGTTAGGCTATAGTGAACGAGAAGTGAAAAAGGCGACAAAAGGTTTGGAAAAAGAGACGTTTCAGTCAACGGATGAATATTTACGCATGGCCTTAAAGCAAATGATGAAAAAGTGAAGAAAGGGGGAAAATGAAAAATGTCCGATCGAATCATATCACCAGAAGCCGCTGAAGATGAATCCTTTGAAAAATCACTACGACCTCAGTTTTTGGCACAATATATTGGTCAAGAGAAAGTGAAAGAAGAATTATCGATATACATTCAAGCCGCAAAAAATCGTGAAGAAGCACTCGATCATGTCTTACTCTATGGACCGCCTGGATTAGGTAAAACCACAATGGCGATGGTCATTGCCAATGAAATGGAAGTCAACATTCGAACGACCAGTGGACCAGCAATTGAAAAACCAGGTGATTTAATTGCTACGTTAAATGAGTTAGAGCCTGGCGATGTTCTTTTTGTTGATGAAATCCATCGCTTACCTCGTGTAGCTGAAGAAATGCTCTATTCGGCGATGGAAGATTTTTATGTTGACATTATGGTGGGGCAAGGAACAACGGCTCATCCTGTTCATTTTCCGCTTCCTCCATTTACACTGATTGGTGCCACAACCAGAGCGGGGATGCTCTCTGCTCCTTTACGTGATCGTTTTGGTATTGTTTCTCACATGGAATACTATTTAGAAAAAGATTTAAAAGAAATAGTTTTACGTTCAGCTGATATTTTTCATACCGAAATCGTCGAAACTGGCGCAATTGAAATCGCCCGTCGTTCAAGAGGAACTCCTCGAATTGCAAACAGATTGTTAAAACGGGTACGTGATTTTGCGCAGGTGCAAGCAGACGGTGTCATTGATCAAAAAATTGCGGATAGTGCCTTGTCGCTACTTCAGGTAGATGAAGCTGGCCTTGATTATATCGATCAAAAATTGATCAAAACAATGATTGAACTTTACGGAGGTGGACCAGTCGGACTCAGTACGCTTTCTGTGAATATCGGAGAAGAACAAGAAACTGTAGAAGATATGTATGAACCTTATTTGATTCAAAAAGGCTTTTTGAAACGTACACCTCGAGGAAGAATCGCTACTGCTCGTTCGTATGAGCATTTTGGATTTCCTTATCAAGGTGATTTAGGGTAAAGGAGAGATTTTGTGGAAAAAGTTTTGTTTGTTTGCTTAGGTAATATTTGTCGATCAACCATGGCTGAAGGGTTGTTTCGAAAATTTAGCGAAAAAAAGCAATTAGCAATTGCTTTTGATTCAGCCGGAACGAGTGATTACAACACAGGAAAACCGCCTTTTCAAGGAACACAAGAAATATTCAAACGTGAAGCTATCGATTTTTCTCAAATGGCTGCTCGTCAAATTTGTCTAGAAGATTTTACTGAATTCGATTGGATTATTGCCATGGATCATCAAAATGTATTGGACTTACAAGAATTGGCTTCGGAAAAAGATCAGAATAAAATCCATTTGTATATGGAAGTTGTTCCCGAAAAAGAAAATCAAGCTGTTCCTGATCCTTGGTATACAGGTAATTTTGAAGAAACGTATCAAATGTTGATGGAAGGATTGCCTTATTGGATTGCCCGTTTTCAAACCAAGAACCAATAGGAAATCGTGGGAAGGATAAAAATTCATGGAAAAGAAAACTTCTGCGTTTAAAAAGTTAAATCAGTTACTGGTGATGACTTCTAAAACCCTATTAGATACTTTTTTAAGTGATGCCGGTGAACAACGCTTAGAAAAACGAACAACCAAAGAAATTCATGATAAATTACAACAAGCGGCGATTCATAAAAGTTTGGTCGTCTTACAATTAAAGACTGAAAAAGTGGATAGGTTCGAAACGATTGCGGGCAAAGTTGTCGGAAACAATGTTGGCAAAGATCAGGTCGTCTTAAAAATGCAAAGTGATCAACAACAATTACGGATTATCCCTATCGAAAAAATTGAAAAAATAAGTACTCTGACACCAGAAGGCGAAAGTGATAAATTAATACGTTAAAAAGACAGATCAAAACGAACTGTCTTTTTTCGTATTTAGGAATATATTTCAAAACGATTCCTTTTGAATAGGGCTAATCACCCATAAGAATGGAGAAGAAATGTTTGAATAGCGCTAATCGGCCATAAGAATGGAGAAGAAATGTTTGAATAGCGCTAATCAGCCATAAGAATAGGAAAGAACTGTTTGAATGGAGCTAATCGGCCATAAGAATGGTAGAGAAATGTTTGAATAGGTCTAATCAGCCATAAGAATGAGAAAGAAATGTTTGAATGGAGCTAATCGGCCATAAGAATGGCAGAGAAATGTTTGAATAGAGCTAATCACCCATAAGAATGGAGAAGAAATGTTTGAATAGGTCTAATCGGCCATAAGAATGGAGAAGAAATGTTTGAATAGGGCTAATCACCCATAAGAATGGGAAAGAAATGTTTGAATAGGGCTAATCACCTATAAGAATAGGAAAGAAATGTTTGAATAAAGTTAATCACCTAGTGGAAAGTCAATCGACTGTTTAAAGGGATTGGCTTCTTTCTTTTGAATTTAATAAAAACAGAAAACCACTGTTTTAGCGGTTTTCTGCTCGAGATGTTTTTAATGGTTTAAGAAGTATATTTATTCTTGATCTAACAAACGATTTTGTCCGTCAATTTTTTGAATTTCGGTAATGTCTTGAGTGACTTCTAAACAACCTAGATATTTTTCATTTTCTCGTAAAGCATAGTAGCGAATATAAATCTTTTTCTCATGCAAATCGATCCAGAAGTCGGCGCTATCTCGGGTCCCTGATCGGAAATCATCGAGAATTTTTTGAACGACATGCATGCTTTTAGGTGGATGACAATTGACAACTTCACGGCCTATCACTGAATTTGTGCGCGGGAATACCCGATGGTCGCTTTCTGAATAGAAACGAACAATGTCTTTATCATCGACAAAGGTCAAATCTACCGGAAGAGATGAAAAAATTTTAATCAATTCTTGCACGCTCAAGTTTCCAGTTGGAAGAGTGATCTGTTGGTTGTCCCTTGTTTCTTTAACAGGTTCAGTAGGGTTAACCGTTTCTGTTTCTAGTCCTGCTGCGATAGAATTGGTGGTTTCTTTGGCTTGTTTAATAGCGGCCTGGCGAGCTGGTTCTCTTTCGATTTCTTTGTCTAATGATTCTTTACTTGGTTTCCAAGGAAGTGGTTCTGGAATATAGGCAAATCCGATATCATAACTGTCTTTGGCGATTTGCTGCCAGTCAGCTAAACTAAAAACATCTAAGGTCATAGGCACCATGATTTCTTCTTCTTTAAAAATCATTTCTTCAATTTCATTTTTTGTTGCTTGCCATTTTTCATTTAAAGGGTTATATGCTGCTTTAGGTGAAGCAAGATAAGCGTTTAAGTCTTTAATCTGTTCTCGAATTGTATCGTCCACGCCCCACATGACTTTAGGTGGCGCTGTGATGCCGTATTTTTCCATGTAGGAGAAAATCAAGGTTTCTTTACGCGCATAATGCTTGTCGATTTGTAACAAATCTTTTAAAGCGTCTTGCAATCGTTGTTTTACTGACCAGTCACCTTTAAACATTTTTTCTAACAAACCGTCAATTTCGTCAGTTAAAAGTGATTGAAGGACTTGGTTTTCAAGTTTTAACGTATGTACGGGATGGCCGGGTTGTCCGTACTCTTTATTCGATTGGTGGATTTCATTGATTGATCCTTTGAAAACAGCAGCATGAATATTGCAAAGACGCTGAATTTCGGTTGGGTCTAAACCATTTTGAATCAATGCTTTTTCAGCAGCAGTTATTTCTGTTACATCGATTCCTTCAAATTCTTCATTAAATAAACGTTTGGCTTCTTCAAAAGAACCGCCTTCGTGTAATAGTGATAATATTTCTACGATACGTTCTTGTCGTTTGGTTTTTGTTGTCATTTACCTACTCCTTTCACAATAAACCCTTTTTCTTCAAAGGCTGTAATAACCTTGTCTAAAGGAATTTTTTTCATCTGAGCTCCTTTTGGAATCGTCATGTAACGCCCGGCCGTTTGGAGCATACCAGGGGTGTTGATGGCATTAAATCCTAGCTCTAACATAAGGCTCTTGACTTCGGGATAGTCAGAAACAAGCTCAAAAAGTGTTTTTGAAAAATCGATTTCTTTCATCGTTGTCCGTCCTTTATTGAGAATGATTATCATTGAACATCTTTATTATAAGGAAAAGTGCACTCTTTTACAAATGAATTTTTATTTTTATCAAAAAAAGTACGTAAGCAAGAAATAAAACTTACTTACGCACTTTTAAAAAGCCAATACAAGCTTATAAAGCATCAACTTCTTCTTGACTCAATTGATCGGCATCTAATTCAAACGTATAGCGATGCCCTTGTGTCAAGCTATGATAAAAGCCATCTCCTTTAAAAAGTTGGAAGACTTGAACGCTTTGTCGGTCAGCTTCTTTTGGATAGACATTTTCAACATAAGGATTTCCAGCCAATAATTCTTCTAATCGTTCTCTGCCGACTTTTCGAACGACACCCTCAATACGAATGACTTGGACAAGATAATCTTCTTCAAGTAAACCTGTGACAGCAACATTTTGATTATGCTCAAGTTGCTTATAAAAATTTGTCTTTGGATGGGTAATAAAGAAAATACCATGCTTATTAGCTACCCCAATAGTCACATGACGGGCATGCGGTTTGTTTTCTTCATCAACTGTAGCAAATACTGCCACTTTCATTTTGTTTTGTAAGATGTCCATGATGTCTTCAATTTCCACAAAAATCACTCCTTGTTTTTTGATAAAATGTTATTCTTTTCACATTTCGTTCTACTTCTTCATTATAGCAAATTCATCCCTCTCATGAAATACAAGTGACAAAGAAGTTCTTTTATTTTCCAAGAAGATAGGTGTTTAATAGATACAAAAGCAAAATATGCAAAGGATAAAAGGCATAGAAGGCATATTTTAGATGTATTTTGCCACGTTTTCCGTTGTATAAAAGAATGCCTAAACAAGCAATCATAATGAAAAGATTCGGTTGTTCCCCCGTTGTGAGAATATAGGCTAAAAGAAAGAGTATTATTTGGTAAAGTCGATTATTTCTGGCAATATATAAGCCGGCAATAATTAAAATACCTTCACTCGTATAATCGCTTTTAATCAGTTCGGCTATCAAGCAAAAAAGAAGGACACTGCCTATCTGTAAAAGAAAGGAGACGAATCTTTTTTGTTTGGAAATTGTGGAAAATTTTTCCAAGCAAACCATGGTTAGAAATCCTAAAAAAAGCGTAAATAATACGTTTTGATAGTCCCAATAAAAAGGAAAAGTATTTTCTTGTAGTGATAATGTACTAAAAAAGCCCAGATCAAAAGGAAGTTCAGATAGCAAAGCAAAAATTAATAAGTTTCGACCATAGTTTTTCCGATCATGGGTATGACAAAATCCTTCGACCAATAAAAAACAAAATAAAGGAAAGGCAATTCGACCGATTCCAATTAAATGAAGGCCAAAACTACGCAATTCGTTATAGCTTTCATAGGGCATTTCTCCCAGTTCTATTTTAGTAATCAAGTTTGTGGAGATTGCTCCAAAAAGAACAATCTTTGTGAAATGGTCAATAACCATTGATAGACAGGCGATGATTTTTAAGGAGTTTCCAGTTAAGAATTGCCAATTTTTTATCTTATAATCAGCGGTATAAAACCAGTTATTTACCTTGTGTAAAGACTTTTCTATCATTAGCTTCCTCCCTTATTTTTGTAGCATGAAATGTCGAAACATCGCAATTTCTTTGAAAATAGGGTCATTGTCACAACTTTTTTCTAAAGCCAACATATCCTCTTGCCATTTTTTGCTAAACTTGATTTCTGAGTTTTGAGAAAGTCCATAAAAAGTTCGAATTCCATAATCGGCGGTTACGGTAGCTGAATTGTTGGTCACCCATTTCAATAACCAGTCATTGGAATAATCATTCACCGTTCCAAAATTGATCGAGTATCCAGCTTGTCCTTGATATTCTAAAAGGGCTTGTTTCGGATCATCGCGCAAGACGGCATTTACCAATACGCGACCGCGAGAGTTATGCTTTACCAGCGATAAGGTGCCACCAGTTTTTAATAGGGTCCATAATTGGTTTAGTAGTTCGCTACGATTTTCGACGTATTCTAAAACATTGTGTAGCAAAATAACATCGAATGCTTTTCCCGCAATGTTGGCTTCAAAATCATTGGTCAGGTAGGTATAATTTGTTGAGTGATAACGATAGTTTTGCATTTCTTGATTGGGTTCATAGGCAATTACTTGATGTCCTAAGTTAGCCAGATAGTCTGCTGTTTTTCCAAACCCTGCGCCAAAGTCTAAGATATGTAAAGGTTGTCTAGTTTCTTTGGTAAGTTCGTTCAATTGTTGCCATAAAAGATCGTAAAATAACTTTCCCCAGGGCATTTGATCGACTTCTTTAAAATAAGCGTCTACGTTAATTGACATATTCTAGCCTCCAAAAAATCTTTTACTAATACTAACACAGTTTCTTCAAAAGTTGGGTGTTTTAACTAGAAGAAAGTTTAGGTAGCCATTTGACTTGAGCTAATCGGCCATAAGAATGGAGAAGAACTGTCTGAATAGCGCTAATCGGCCATAAGAATGGGAATCTACTGTTTGAATAGCGCTAATTGCCGAGAAGAAAAATTTAATAATAACGAACGAAAAAAGCAATATCGTAGTTTATGATTTTCCCTTGTCAGATAGGTAGAAAAACTGTAGAAAAAGGCGCTATGCCTCTTGACATAGCGCCTTTTTCTATTTACTGGATTAATCCGCGGTCAACATAGCTTTGAATGCCTTGTTCCGCTGTTTCCCATGTGGTGTATTTTGGATGGTAATTGATCAGTTTTTTAGCATTTTCAATACTGTAACTACCACTTCTAGCTAAATGGTAATAAGAATGATCGGACAATTCTTTGTTGTTTACAAACTCGACCCATTGCGGCCAAGGTAAAAAATCGATTTGAGGTTCTTGTCCAAAAAAGTCGTAACAAGCTTTGGCATAGCCGTATAAAGTCATGGATTCATTAGCAACCGCATGAAAACTTTCGCCCAATGCTTGGTTTCGATGACAAATCGACTGATAAAAAACTTGAGCAACATCGTGGGCATGGACGTGATGCAAGGTTTCCATCCCAAAATTAGGTAAGATAATTTTTTCGCCACGGGCAATTTTTTGGAAAACGCCTAGATCTGTATTACCGACTGGATTAATGATGGTCCATCCCGGTCCTGAAATTTGTCCTGGCATAATGACTGTTGCTGGAAAACCAGTGGTACGATATTCTTTTTTTAAAAAGAGCTCACTAGCAAACTTGTTTTTGCCATAAGTATCGAGAGGCTCCTTTTTTGTGGTATTTGGATCAACAGGTAGTACTTCTGCTCGTCCATGGGCCCAGATGGACGAACAAAAAAGATAATGGGAAAGATCGGTATTTTTTAAGGCAGCCACAATTTTTTTGGTATCATCGAGTGTAAAACTGATAAGATCAACGACGACATCCGCGTTTACGGCCGCAATTTTACTTGCAAACTCCGGATCTTTGACACGGTCTAAATGCAAGGGTTGGACTTTTTGCCAACTGCTATCTTTTGTATAAGGTTCATGTTGACCGCGACTGACCGCAATGACTTCATGGTTACTTTTAATTAATTGTGGCACTAAATAAGATCCGATATGTCCATAGGCACCAATAACGACAATTTTCATTTGAAACACTCTCCTTTAAGTATAAAATATAGCGAAATTTTATTTTGGTGTGATATAACTGACACCACTAGATAGGGCGATGCTGTTAGGAATGACACGATAATTCAGATAGTTAATGTCGCCTTCTGAAAACAATACGCCTTCGTCAGTGACCGCTTCAACAACACCAACATGGCCATATAAAGGATGATAGCCGGCAACACCTTGTTTGAAGCTAATCACATCGCCTGCTTTGGGCTGATTCGAAACGGCATAGCCATTTTGTTTACCAGTTGTTCCCCAGTCGGCACCATTACCCATGTAATCTCCGACATGTCCACCTAATTGTGTGACACGATTAAACACATACCAGGTACATTGATCCGAGCCATAAGAACCAGAAACATTGTAATTGACACCGTTGTAGACAGGGAAGCTCACTTTTTTTCGGTAGCTTTCTGGAACGTTTTTTAATTCTTTAAAGTCTAGAATTTTTCCTTTTTCGGGTCCATCAAATTGGGTCAAATGATAAGTGGCGATAATGGAATTCAATTTATTATGGTAATGGGTATCTGTCGCATATTTTCCGGTTAAATTGGCAGTTGCCTTTAAATAATTACCCGCTTCAGAGCGCCAAGAATCTTTATAAAAATGCTCATTTCCAGAAATGCCGCCTTTTAATAATTGGACATAGTCTTTTAAGGAATCTTCCAAACTAGGATAAATCCTAAAGGCCGACTGGATGGTATAAAGTTGTCCGTTTCCATTATCTTCTTGGGTAGCAAAAGAAACAGAAGCTTGGTTATTACTGCCTTTGATACCAAAAAGATTATAATAAGGGGCCAACGATAGACCACTTGAGCCAGAACCACTTTCCAGAATCGCTTGAGCAATCATGACCGAAGCAAAGACATCATATTTCATGCCCAATTCACGAGCAGTATTGCCAATTTTGTCAACAAATCTTTGGGTCATTTCATTTTGACGGAAATCGAATGTAGCCGGATAACTCTTTAACAACGCTTCTCCTTTTTCAGAAAGCGATTCGTTTGTGTCATAAGAAAGAGCTGCATCGGCGGGCTTGATCGTCTCTCCATAAATAGGAAATTCGTCTTCTCGTTCTTTTTCTTCTTTTTCAGAAATCATCGAAAAAATACGCACACCAGCTGGTTCTTTGGCTTTTTCATCTTTTTTAACTGCTTCTTGATAGGCCGTCATCTCTTCTTTACTCGGTTCATCAGCCAAAATAACCTTGTTTTGACCCAGTGCCAGGCCAACTTTGCTTATTTTCCCTTTTTCTTTCCAAAGTAAAAGGTCACCTGCTTGCGCTTTATCAGAGTCCATTTCTTTTCTATCTAAATCTAGTTTTGTTCCAAAGACCTCTTGATAAATAAATTCAACAAAGCCTCGATTAGAAAAATGATCTTTTTTCTTTCCTGTTTCATCATAAGGCTTGGCTAACTCTTGCAAGGCCGCAAAAACTAAGACGGCTCTTTTTTGATCTTTAAAAGAAGCCAATAAAGGCAATTCATAATCATTAAAAGTTAAATCAGAAAAGTTGGGTAAAGAACTTTCTGGTAATTCAACGGTTTCACTTGGTTCCACAGGTAGAACAACCTCTGGCTCAGCAGGGCTTGTCGGAGCAGGTGCTGGTGCTGGTTTTTCTTTTGGCTTTTCGCTAGTAGTCGTGGAAGAACTTGGTGTACTACTTTCTGACGAATCACTGGTGGATTCCGTTGTTTGTGTCGTACTCGTTTCAGAACTTTCAGATTCTTGACTCGAACTAGAAGCAGTCGTTTCTGTGGCACTTGTTTCAGAACTACTACTTGATTCACTACTTGCATCAGTCGTACTTGAAGTTGTCTCAGTAGGTGCCGTTTCTTCTGAATCAGCGGTGCTTTCTGTGGATGCTTGGCTTGATTCAGAAAGAGACGACGAAGAATTACTAGTGGCCGTTGATTCAGTCACCTCTTCAGTTTCTGAAGATTCGGGACTTTCTGCCTGAGTTTCTACCACGGTAGAAATAGTATCGGCTAGAATGGGTGCTGTTTGTCCTAAAGTTAGAACTAACAGGCTAAGAATCACGCCCAATTTTTTTAAAACGAGATTTTTTTTCATCATTAAATACCTCCAAATTAAATTCAGAGCTTCTTTGGCAAAGAGGCTGATTGCTTTTCTTGCATAATGGTCTGGATTCGCGAATGAATAGATTTTCTATCATTTTTTGAAATACTAGCACTGATTTGTAATAGGTACTGATTTTTTTTCAAAGGTTCCAAAAAAGGGGCTGTACTTAAAATAAGGTCAGCTTGTCTAAAGTCTGTGACAAATTCACTTTGATAATAAATAAGTTCAGTTTGGATTTCTTTTTGCAAGTTACCCACCAGTAAGGAACTGAGACTAGAATATACATAAATTTTAACACAAGGTGAAAAGGCATTCAAAGGAATTAGTTGGATACAGTTCAATAAAGTATTTGCTTTTAAATAAGGAGCCTTCTTGAAAGTTTCACAATTTTGTTCCAATTCTAAATAAAAGTCTTCAAAACGTTGGATGAAAGCAGGATAAATTTCTGCAATCTTTTTTTTACCTTGATTTTTAAAAGAGCTAAATACTAGTTTATTCATGGGCATAATCGCATGATATTGCAATTGTCGGCTCAAATGATCCAGTAACAGATCAGCTTCTTTGGAAGAAAGCAAACGGAATCTTTTTTCAAAAGTGGTGAGAAAAACTTTTCTTTCCGCCGCAAATAATTGGCAATCATCTTTTCGTTGGATAAGTGTACGTCCGAAGTCAAAGTCAGTAAAATAAAGAACCAATAAGAAAAACTGCCAATCTTCATTACTCCAAGACAAAAAGTCAGGTTTTGCGGGATACTCATAATACTTGAAGTAAGCAGATGTCTGATCAGTAGGGGAAAGCTTTCTCTTTTTTTCAAGTCCGTTATCAATGGCAAAAACTAAAGCCACGCATTGAAGCAGTTGATTTTCATGAACATTTACCTGTAAGTAATCCATTATTTTTTGAGCTTTGTGGCGAGAACTCGTTGCTTCAGGAAACTGATTGATTGATTTGTAGCTCATAATCAACAGTAAAAAATGTAGGAATCGGATTAATCCTTCATCTCCTGAAAGCGAAATAGTATCCGAACAAGTGATTTTAATATCCCAATTATCCGTTAGAAGCTTATGTCGTTTTAGCTTTCTCAATAATGTCGATTGTGAGACATAGAGTTTGTCGGCTAATTCTGACGTGACCACGATTCTTTCTAAAAGTAAAAAGACAATCATATTAAAAGTGACACTGTTCCCAAATTCATTTTCTGATAAGGCTTGAAAATAAACACCATCTCGCCGTAATTTTACACCACCACGCACACTGATGATCAATTCCATTTGTGTGGGATCATATAGTTGCGTGATTTCCTCTTGTAGCATTTTGCAAGTAGTTTTGACGGCATTTAAGGTGGGATACTCCAATCGATTCACGATTTCTTGCATACTTAAATACCCATCCTGATCATCCAGCAATTCTAAAATATCTTGTTTTAAGGAACGATCTCCTTGATTTTTATACATCAGAAACATAGTAATAGTACTCCTTTTTACAAGTAGTGTGATATATGACCGGTGAGATCGGTTCGTCATTGTTACTGGTTGTGAAATATTTGGCCAGAATTTTAATGACAAGTCTTGGTCAAGTTTTGCTTTCAGGCAAAAGCCTAACAAGCATATCGTTGACTACGAATAAAAAGCAGGCTCTCCTTTCTTTTAACTTTCCGAAAATTCCCTTGTTAAGGATAAACGTACAGTAAATTAAGGGAATTTTCGCGTAATTTTCATCTATTACTATAATTATACCAAATAAAACGTATCTTCCAACCGTTTTTCTTCAAAATGTTCGTTTTATCTTATTTTTTTTGTAAAAATCAGCCCTGTAAAAAGGTACGCAAGAAAAATCAAAACTTTTTTTTGAAAAGAGAAAGTTATCTCAATTTTATTTTAAACTAGAAAAAAGTGAAGAAAGGTCATTCAGTCACTTTTTTATTGATTACTTTATGAACGGTCTGATAAATGGTTGCTAAGTCATTTTCAGATAAGGAGGCTCGAATCATGATCAGTTTCTGATTTGGTTTGATTGAATCTAAAAAAGTAACAGAAGATACGATGACATCCGCTTGTTGGTAATCATCAACGAAGCTTATCTTAAACCGAGAGCAATAGGTTTTAACTTTTTCTTGAATAAAGTGATTGACCAAAGAAGTTAATTCAGTAATTACATAGATAGAAACACTTGGCATAAAGTAAGTGAGCTCTACCAGTGATAAACAATTTCCAAACGATGGCGATCGTAGAGCAGCTAAAGGCTTTTCAGAAGAGAGTTTTTGTGTAAAAGATTCCCAAAACTTTAGAAAATGTTGATAGTAGGTGGGATAGTTTTCTTGAATCATTTCAGGTTTAGGAAATTCTAGAACTTCTTCAAAACCATCCTTGAATTTTGTCATCTCCACATATTGTAGTTGCCGACGAAGAGTGGGGACTAGTTCTTCTTTTTTCGTTCTAGTCACTGGAAAGAATTCTTTTTCAAAAGCTTCAAACCAAGCAGCTAGTTGTGTTTTATACAAAGTATCATCTTCCACAATCACCGCTTGATTGACCGGCATATATTCTAATGCCCATAAAAATAATAAACAGAATTCCCAGTCTGATCGGTGCCAATCGTCTAAAAAATTGGGCTTTTCTGCAAAAGTGAAACATGACTTGTTCTTGAAGTTCGAATCATTTTCTGTGATATGCAAGTGCTCGTTAATCGCCTTTTGGCAAACGTAAACCCATAGTGACAGATGCTGTGTTTGCGTTTCAGTCGAGGGAATGTCTAAAAACGAGAGTATCTTTTTAGTCAATTGAATCGTCTCATTCCCATTTGTTTGATCTTCCAACGAATCAAAATTTGATTTTAATAATAGGTAATAAATTATTCGAATCGATGACTCAGCTCCGGTCATTTTTAAAGAATCGGATAGGGTGATTTTAATTTTTGATGCAGAATAAAGAGCAAAAAAATCATTGGTCTTTTTTAAATGACGAAATAAAGTCGAACGTGAAATGAAATTTGCTTCACAAAATTCATCTACTGGGTAAATACGCTTATCAAAGACTTGTAAGGCTAGTTGAAAAGAAAGTGATTGGTTATTGAGCACCTGAGTCAACTTTTGCAAGTTGGTGTTAAGCCGCTTTAAGCGGATACCGCCACGGACACTAATGATTAATTCAAGATTTTCAGGAGCATAGACTTCGCCAACGACTTCTTGAAGCTCGTGACAGGCGTTTTTGACTGCGTGTAAAGAGGGATATTTCAGCCGTTCGACCATTTCTTTCATAGTAATAAAATCAGTTTCTTTTTCTAATAAATCGAGGATATCTCTATGTAAAAATCGGTTTTTTTGAGGTAAATACATGGGTTATTCCAGATAAAATCTGGGTCCTCCTTTCTAATGATATGCAAAAAACCTCTAAAAATAGAGGGCAAGCATAGTAATAGCATGGCTTGTGAATTATCACGTATAACAACTATTATACCAAAGTACTTGTTTTTAGCTATTTATATGCTTTCAATTTAGATAAAAAATTGCCAAAAAGCTACTGAACATAGGCTAGTACATTGATAGGTAGCAACTTAAATATAACAGATAAAAGAGACAAACTAGTATAATTCTTTTATTTTAATAATTTTAGTCCACACGAGAATATAGTTCTCTAAAAGTGAATTTTTGCTAGTATGCTTTCAGAAAAATTACTGTAAAAAAATAGGGTACGAATGGTTTGCTTACTTTTTCAAATAGTCAAAAATCCGCTAGCTGTTCGTTGATGGATAGAAAAGTGTAAATCTTTTTTTTACTTAAAAATATTGATAATTGCTTAACAGCAAGGCTTATAGCGCGAAAAAATCAAGAAATATAAAATTTAGAAAATTCAATCTTCAAATGTCAACGAACTGTTAGTAAGAAAAATGAAGTTAATTCAAATGTTGGGAAAAGCTATAGTTGAGGTGGAATGACTGTTTCAAAAAGTAAAGTAGATTTACTTTATTAATGAACATTTCACAAGCGAAGAAATTAGTGGTGTTAAATAAAAAAATTTAGCACGGCTGAAATGAAAAAAAGGAGAGAAGTCAAATGAAGAAGAGGGTTGTTCAAAAGTTGTCGTCAATCACCATGCTGATTGTTTTGCTGATACAAAGTGTGTTTTCTCCAGTCATGGCTATAGCAGAAACAATTAGTAGTGATAATGAGGAAGTAACTTTTCAATCGTTGACTGTGGAGGAAAATGATGAAACATCTGCCACCGTTCGATTGGAAGCAGTAATTTCGAATGAAAACGAGGAAGCTAAGACTGTTATTATCGATACGAACTTAGCAACACAAGTAGTTGGTGATACCAGTCTACCGGTAACAACAACAGCTGATTCGATTAAGGTCGAAGCTGCTGCGAAAGAAAATTCAAAATTGGTACTACGTTTAAATGTCGCAAAGACACTGACAAACACGGACCAAGTCTTTACAGTTAAAAATGGGGAACAAAGAAAAGAAGTTGTTCTTCTTGGTCAAGTTCATGAAAGTGAAACACAAGTAAGTAAAACCGAAGAGACTTCATCTGAAGATAAGGAAGACTCTGAGCAGACAAGCTCTAGTTCAGAAATTTCAACGAGTGAAAGTGAGTCTGATGATGCAAATGAAATGACTAGTGAAACAAGCAATGAAGCCAGTAAAGAAAAGAAAGTTGTTACTCAGGCAGATGAACCAAGAAATATTAAAGATTTAATGAAGGCAGACGATCAGTTCTTTACTAATGTAGAGGCAAAAATAAATGATAAGGCAATTGAAGACGGCCAAGTCATTAATGCTGAGGATCTGATCGAACTTATTTATCATTGGGAAATTCCTTCTCATCTTTTGACTGGAGATGAAGCAGGACTTCACGCAGGTGACTATTATGAAACGACTTTACCTGAAGGAATCCAATATTCTAATGTATCTGGGGATCTAAAAGCAGATGATGGTACGGTTTATGGCACGTATTCAATTAAAGAAGACGGAACCATGCGCCTGACTTTTAATGACAAGATTGAAACAGAGCATGATATCAAAGGGACGGTTTCTTACATGCAAAAGGTAGACAACGATGGCGAAGCCGGAAATACTACCATTACTTTTCCGGTTGATGGTGGTGACAAAGAAATCAATGTTGTCGTTAAACCAACTGGTGGACAATCTATCAGTAAAGAAGTGACCAATGATGTGAAAAATAATAAAGTCACTTGGAAAGTTTCAATTAATACAAATTTAAATACGTTAAATAATGCGACTGTTACAGATCCCATGCCGGAGGGTTTAGAACTATCTAATACCACGATTTATAAACAAACAATTGATAGTAGCGGAAAAGTTGTCAGTGTGGATACGGCTCACCCATTAGTTGCAGGAAAAGATTACGAGGTGGACGGTAACGTCATTAAATTCGTTGGCGACTATGCCAAGACCAATGAATCTTTCCAAATCGTATATGAAACCACTGTGAAAGACACTATAATTCCTGAAGAAGGCGGTCCTGTAAAATTTACTAATACAGCCATTTTAAAAGATGATACGAGTGGAGAACAGTCCGCTAAGGCTGAAACAACTATGACTTATGGCAAGCTGATCGATAAAAGCTTTAATAAGACAGATGATGAAAACTATGGAACTGTCTATAAATGGCAAATCAAATATAACTATGGGAATAAGAATTTGCCGAAAAATTCTTATGTGACCGATACTCTAGGTAATCCGAACCTGGAATTTATTGAAGATTCAGTTGTCGTGAAGACGGTCTCCGGAAAAACTTTAGTTAAAGGAACGGATTATAATTTAGAATTTAACGGTCAATCAATGAAAGTTACTTTTCCTAATGGAATTGATGAAGCGGTCAATGTTGACTATAAAACGAAATTCAACAAAATTATCGATGATGATGTAAAAGGAGATGAAGCCAAGCTAACCAATAAAGTAATCACTGATTCTGGTTTTGAAGGTGGCAGCAGCGGTTCAATTGCCACAGATGGTTTTGTCAAAGGTGCCGATATTGATTATGCCAACCGAAAAATTAACTGGACCATCACCATTAATAAATATAAATATGAGATGGCTAACTGGTACCTGGAAGATACACTTTCTAAAAATCTGACTTTAGATGCTGATTCTATTGTAATGCAGGATTCAGATGGAAAAACTTTAACTAAAGATGCAGACTATAAAGTAACTGTTGATGGTCAGAAATTTAAAGTTGAGTTTCTAGGAGACCTGAAAAAAGGAACCGACAAGACCTATAAGCTGACTTACACAACGGATTTTGCTCGTCGCGAGGGTGATTTAAGTAACGGAGCTAGTTCTCATTGGCAAGATCATAATGGGGATAATCATACCAATTCTACAGACCATAAGCCGACAATTAAGGAAGAATATAAATCAGACGCAACCAAAGGCGGTTCTTATAACGCTCAAACGAAACATATCACTTGGACGACTAAAGTAAACTATACGCAAGATACTCTAAAAGAAGCAACGATTACTGACCCAATCATCGGTGATCAGGATTATGTGCCCGGTTCTGCCAAGCTATATGAAGTAACTATCAATAAAAATGGAACTGTGGAACCTGGAGCAGAAGTGAAAGATGCGGATATTTCCTATGATGCAGCAAGTAAAACAATTACTGCCAAACTTCCAGATGGAGACAAAGCCTATGATTTAGTATTTGAAACTTCTCTAGAAGGAAAAGTGATTGACCAGGCACAATACAAAAATACTGCTACGTATAAAAACGGTGATACTTATACCACCAATGTTGATGCTAAAGTTGATGTCAAAAATGGGAATGTCTTTGCCAGTAAATCAGGAGAACAAGATCCAAGTAACACCAACTATGCAACTTGGGCAGTTACCATTAATCCTTCCCAGTCAACTATGAAGAACGTGGTCATTACTGATACGCCTTCAACGAATCAGGTGTTTAATGAAGAATCATTCAAAATTTATGGTGCAAAAGTTGCGAAAAATGGTGATATCACTAAAGATCCAAGTGTAGTACTTGAAGAAGGCAAAGATTACACGGTAGAAATTGTCACTGACAATGAAACAGGGCAGCAAGTTGCAACAATCAAAATGAACGGTACGATTGATAAAGCATATATTTTGGAATATAAATCTTTAATCACAGCTGATAAAAATGGTGAAAATACCTTGACCAATAAAATCAGCATCAAAGGTGAAGGTGAAAAGCAAGTTGACAGTGGCACTGAAGGCAGTACAAAAGTGGTTGTATCTAATGGTACAGCGGAAGGATCAAAAGCCTCAGTCACTATCGCTAAATTAGATGCAGATGACAATAAAACTCCTTTAAAAGGGGCAAAATTAGAACTCTGGTCAACCAGCAATGGAAAGAAAGAACAACTGGTTCGTTCCGGTACAACAGATGAAAATGGCCAAATAAAATTTGGTAATTTAAGAGCTAATTACTCTTACCTACTCTTTGAAACCCAAGCGCCTGCTGGCTATACCGTCAGTGATGAACTTAAAAACGGGAAAGAAATCAAGTTAACAGCTGATAAAGAAGGCCATGAATTTGCAACTGTAGAAATCAAGAATGCTATTCCTGAAGTTTCTTTCAATAAAGTAGATGCAAATGGAAAAGCTTTACCAGGTGCAGTATTTGCAGTTAAAAATGAAGATAGCCGTTACTATAACGGATTAAAAGCAGACAAGAGTGTTAAATGGGTAGAAAGAGGAGAAATCTCTGCTGAAACTAAAAAAGCTCTGACTTCAGAT
Source organism: Candidatus Tetragenococcus pullicola (assembly GCA_019115705.1). Lineage (GTDB taxonomy): Bacteria > Bacillota > Bacilli > Lactobacillales > Enterococcaceae > Tetragenococcus > Tetragenococcus pullicola. The sequence continues at coordinate 22,209 of DXDB01000013.1, forward strand.
GGAAATGGTAAAGTAACTATTAAAGGTCTGCCGATTGGAAATTATCAGTTAGTGGAACTTTCCGCACCAGAAGGATATGAACTTTTTGAGGGGATTATTGACTTTGAAGTAGTCAATATTGACGGACAAATTCAATTAAAAGATGCCATTGCTGATGTTAAAAATGAAGCAACTCAGTATGTCGATATTCCAGTTGAAAAAGTATGGGATGATAAAGAAAATCAAGATGGTATTCGTCCTGAAAAAGTGACAATTGAGCTTTATGCTGATGGAAAAGCAACCGATAAAACAGTTGAGCTAAGTGAAGAAAATAATTGGCAAGCTTCTTTTACTAAATTAAGAAAGACCGATTCAACCACCAAAGAAGAAATCAAGTACACTGTGAAAGAAAAAGATGCAGATAAGAACTACAAGAGCAATGTTACAGGTTCTATAGCAGACGGCTTTAAGATCAAAAATAGTTATACTCCAGCTAAAACACAAGTAAGCGTGAAAAAAGCTTGGAATGATAAAGATAACCAAGATGGTATTCGTCCAGATAGCGTTAAAGTACAACTTTATGCCAATGAAGAAGAAGTTGGCGAATCAATTGAATTAAGTGGCGTTAATAAATGGGAGACTACTTGGAAGGATCTAGACTTAAAAGCTAACGGAGAAACCATTGATTATACTGTCAAAGAAGTTGATGAGAATCCAGGCTATACAGTTGAAGTTAATGGCAATGCAAAAGATGGCTATATTTTGACAAATAGTCACACGCCAGAAACCATCAACATCTCTGGTGCCAAGACGTGGGATGATAATGACAACCAAGATGGTAAACGTCCTACATCTATTACCGTTTACCTCATGAAAGGTACGGAAGTAGTCAAGACGGGAAAAGTGACAGCTAAAGATGGTTGGACCTATGAATTCACGAACTTGCCGAAATACGAAAATGGTGAAGAAATTAATTACACCATCTTTGAAGATGAAGTGACTGACTATTCTACAGAAAATGATGGGTATGACTTGACCAATACGCACACACCAGGAAAAACGAGCATAAGTGTAACGAAAGCTTGGGAAGATGCTCAAGACCAAGATGGTAAACGTCCGGACACTGTTGAAGTCGTGTTAACTGCTGATGGAAAAGAAACCGAGCAGAAAGTGACACTAAATGCTGAAAATAATTGGACAGCTAATTTTACTGATTTAGATGAATATAAAACTGGAAAATTAATTAGCTATGGCGTCAAAGAAATTAGTGTATCGGATTATGAAGTAACAATCACTGAAGTTCAAGAAGGAAACTTTGTAGTAACGAATGCTCATGAACCTGAAGTGACCGAAATTTCTGGTACTAAAACTTGGGATGATGCGGACAACCAAGATGGCAAACGTCCGACTTCAATCAAAGTACGTTTATACGCAAATGAAGTTGAAGTAGATAAGCTAAATGTAACGGCCGCAGATGATTGGGAATATAGTTTCACGGATCTTCCTAAGTATCAAGAAGGAGAAGTGATTGACTATACCGTCAAAGAAGATGCTGTTCCAGAATATGAAACCAAACAAGAAGGCACCAACTTCACTAATATTCATGAGCCAGAATTAACGGGAGTTAAAGGAACAAAGACTTGGGATGACGCTGATAATCAAGACGGCAAACGTCCGGAAACAATTATCGTTAATTTGTTGGCAAATGGCGAAGTGACACAAACAGCTGAGGTTACCGAAGAAACCGATTGGACGTATGAATTTGCGAATCTTCCGAAATATGAAAGTGGCAAAGAAATTACTTATGCTATCCAAGAAGTGACTATTTCTGACTATTCATCGGAAATTAGTGGTACAGATATTACCAATACGCACACACCGGGTAAGACTAGTGTCAATGTCTTGAAAGTTTGGGATGATGCGGAAAACCAAGATGGTGTTCGTCCGGGCTCAATTGAAGTTATCTTATTAGCAAATGATGAAGAGTTTGAAACGAAGACATTAGATGCTACCAATAACTGGCAAACAGACTTCAGCGATCTTGATGAATACAAAAATGGCAAGAAGATTGTTTATACAGTGAAAGAAGTTGAAAATGATGGGTACGAATCGCTGATTACTGGCGATGCAGACAATGGTTTTGTTGTCAAAAATACTCACGAACCAGCAACGATTTCAATTAATGGGATCAAAACTTGGGATGATAATGACAACCAAGATGGCAAACGACCTGAATCTATCACTGTTAATCTTATGGTTAATGGTGTTGTGATTGACCATGTACGAGTAAGTGCTGAAACCGATTGGAGCTATGCCTTCACTGATTTACCACAATTTGAAAAAGGTCAAGAAATTGACTATGTCATTCAAGAAACTGGTGTAGAAGAATATCAACCTGGCTATGTCACAGAGGTTAATCCTGAGACGTCTGATCAAACAGTAAATATTTTGAACACTCATACACCTGGAAAGACGAGTGTCACGGTTAATAAAGTTTGGTATGACGCCGATAATCAAGATGGACTCCGTACAGATGAGGTAATAATCAAACTCTTGGCAGATGGTGAAGAAACCGGCAAAACAGTGACGTTAAGTCCTGAAAATAATTGGCAAGATATTTTCACTGATTTAGATGAGTACCAAGATGGCCAGCCAATCGTCTATACAGTAGAAGAAGAAAGTATCGATGGCTATGTTGCTGAAGTATCAGGAAATGTCGACGAAGGGTATATTGTCCAAAATACTCACAAACCAGAATTAATTGACATCTCAGGTGCTAAGACTTGGGTCGACAATGACAACCAAGATAGCAAACGACCTGAATACATTACAGTACATGTCATGAACGGTGACAAAGTGGTGCAAACAGCTAAGGTAACAGCCGAAAGTGATTGGACTTACGAGTTTACAGATTTACCTAAATTTGCAAACGGAGAAGAAATCAATTATACAATCTTTGAAGACAAAGTAGCTGATTATTCCTCAACTGTTAAAGGCTATGATGTGACAAATACGCATACTCCTGATCAAGTTTCAATCAATGTTGTCAAAGATTGGAAGGATAAAGGGGACAAAGATGGTATTCGTCCAGACGAAATCACGGTTAAACTATTGGCTGATGGTAAAGATACTGGCAAAACATTGGTGTTGAAGAAGACTGACAAATGGCAAGGGGCGTTCACTGGTTTAGACGAGTATAAAGATGGCAAGAAAATTAGTTACACGATTTCTGAAAATGCAGTTAAAGGTTATACAGCCGCAATTTCTGAAGTGAGTGATGAAAATTTTGTTATCACGAATACTCATAAGGTGAAACAACCTACTAAGAAACCGGGCAAGACTCAAAAAGGAAAATTACCACAAACAGGTTCTAACGAAAATGCTTGGATAATCAGTATGATTGGGTTAGTCCTTGTGATTTCAGTTGTTGGCTATACGCTAAAAACTAAAAAGAACAATTGATTCATTAAGTAAAAAAGAGGAATGTAGCTTCTCATTCCTCTTTTTTTTACTTGAGGTACGTATTAAGTGGAAAAATTTATTAAGAAAATTCAGAAGTGATGAAAAAACTTAGCGAGCATAAAAGAAAGGAGTGTACGTATGTTTGGATTTTCAAAAGATTGTACGATCAAAAAAGAGATGATTCTAGATCTAGATAATCAGGAAGAAAGTGTTCCAAGTCAAGTGTTGACACAAAATATAGGGTCTGTCACCAACCAGACGATTCGGAAATATTTGCAAGAAATCAAGAGCAATATAGATAACTTATACACCCCAGAAGAGTTGCGTATCGAAATTAATCGTCGCAGTGGGATTCGATTGTTTCGTCAAAATGCTAACTTTGACCGTTTGTTTGCGGCTATTTATGAAGAAAATATTATTTATGAAATTTTTCGCTATTTGCTAAATGAACGCACTTTTGAGTCGAAAATGTTTTGTGAGAAATTTCAAATCAGCCTGTCGAATCTGCGACGGAAGATACAAGATATCAATGATGCCATCGCTATTTACGATTTGTATTTAACGGTTGGTAAAAAAGTGACCCTTTATGGCAATGAATCCAGTATCCGATTGTTATTTTTTAGTTTTTACTATGTAATTCATCACGGGATTCGGACGATCTCTTTTGTTGATAGCCAAGAAAATTTGCAACAAGCAGAAAAGATTTGTCATTATTTAGCTATCGAACCCAGTCAAACCAGGATTGATTTATTAGCTTTATGGTTGTTTATTAATCAAAGATCTATTGAAAATCAAAAGCCTTTAGCACTAGGAGTAGTGACGAACCAATTTAAAACACAAATTACTTGTCCCAACTTTTTAGAGAATTTTGAAGAGCCTGACTGGCATTTTTATTTGGCTATTTTAGAGGCTTTGGAATTTATCTCTTTAAAAGAAAATGATAACTTTCAAGCAGAACATGAAAATAAGTTTTCGGAAGCGACGCGTCATTGGATTGCTTCTTATGAAGAGCACGTGGCAGAATTGACGATTGCTCAAAAAGAACAGGTTACTAAAATGATGTATCATTTGTCCCTTTTGGATGAAGTACTTGTATTAGAAGGCGACGTGTATACGTCATTTGAAGTGATTAATGAAGAAAAATGGCGGACTTCTTACCCGAATTTTGCGTCACGCTTTGCAAAGTTTTGGTCAGATTTTTCCAAAGCGGCACCAGAGGAAAGTAGGGATTTTGTAAAAGCAAAAAGTCTTTTGCTATGCTTTGACTTGATTCCAGAGGAACTGTTGTATCAAAAAGTTTCTCTCTGTTTGTTATCCAATGCTTCTTTGAACAAGCAGACGCAAATTAAACGTCATTTAAAGAATCAATTGCAAAATAAAGCAGCTCTTACTTTTGTCGAACGTCTCAAAGCAGCTGATTTGGTTATTCAAACAGAAGATATCACTGGGAAAAAAGTAAAGGATTCGAATCAAGTCATTCTATCGACAGTGCTTTCCAGACAGGACATTTTGACCGTTGCTAAAGCTTTGGAGGTAGTTCGCGAGAGGTAATTAGCCTTTGTTATTTATGTTTCGCCTTTTCAAACAGATTGCTTAAACTCCTTTTTCAAACTAAAAAAAAGCTTGAATGAAATCGTAAACGTTACGCGAAGGCAAACGTGACTTTGCAAAAGTAAACGTGACTAAATTTGTGAAATAAAGCTTATTTAACATCAGTTTGTCTCAAGTGTCACCAGTCGATAAGAAGG
>DXDB01000134.1 GCA_019115705.1 Candidatus Tetragenococcus pullicola
GAACGATTCAGGGCTTTTTGGAAACAATACAGATGCCTTATGTAGGGGCTGACGTTTTAGCTATCGCTTGTGGGATGGATAAAATTATGACCAAATATATTTTACATGCTGCAGGAATTCCTCAAGTTCCCTATGTTCCGGTGCTGAAAAATGAGTGGAAAGAAAATCCACAAAAGATTTTTGAACACTGTGAAGGATCCATGCTCTATCCAATGTTTGTAAAACCAGCGAACATGGGATCAAGTGTAGGTATTTCGAAAGCACAAAATCGTGCCGAATTGCAAGAGGCGTTAGAAGAGGCTTATCAGTATGATACGCGTGCTGTTATCGAACAAGGAATTGAAGCTCGTGAAATTGAAGTAGCTATTTTAGGTAATGAAGATATCCGCACAACCGCACCTGGTGAAATTGTTAAGGAAAAAGCCTTTTATGATTATGATGCGAAATATATCAACAATACGATTGAAATGCAGATTCCTGCTCAGATTCCTGAAGAAGTTCAACAAAAAGCACAAGAATACGCCAAAACGGCCTATCAAATGTTGGGCGGAAGTGGGCTGAGTCGCTGTGACTTTTTCCTAACTGATAAAAATGAACTGTTTTTAAATGAATTAAATACGATGCCTGGCTTTACGCAATTTAGTATGTATCCTGCTCTTTGGGAAAAAACTGGCCTTCAATATGGCGATCTAATTGAAGAGTTGATTCAATTAGGTTTAAATCGTTTCAAACAAAAACAAGCTCTATTTTTTGACGATCAAAAATAAGTAAGAAAAAATGAAACAAGGGCTGTTGAGCAAACTCGCTTACGACGGACCTTGTTTTTTATAAGGAGAAAAAAATGGAAGTAACCTTAAAAGAAGTTGCTGCTCTTTTTGATATGTCTTTGTCAAAAGAGGCTGTGATAACAAGTGTTGAATTTGATAGTCGCTTGGTTCATCAGGATAGTTTATTCGTGCCATTAAAAGGAGTCCATGATGGCCATGATTTTGTCACTCAGGCAATTGCCAACGGTGCGATTGCTACTTTATGGAGTAAGAATTTAGAGACAGCTCCTAAAAACATTGCTGTGATTCCTGTTTTTGATACAAAAGTAGCTTTTCAAAAACTGGCCCGTTTTTATCAAGAAAAAGTTGCCCCAAAAGTTGTGGGTATTACAGGAAGTAATGGAAAGACAACAACAAAAGATATGACGGCAGCCGTTCTTTCTCAAAAATTTAAAACCTATAAAACACAAGGAAATTATAATAACGATTTGGGAATGCCCTATACCATTTTACACATGCCAAGTGATACTGAAATGTTGGTATTAGAAATGGGAATGGATCATGCCGGAGAAATTAACTTTTTATCAAAACTGGCTAAACCCGATGCGGCTGCGATTACCTTAATTGGTGAAGCCCATATTGAACAACTCGGTTCTCGCCAAGGCATTGCCCAAGCTAAAATGGAAATTGTTTCTGGTTTGGCCAAGAATGGTTTGTTGTTGATTCCAGCCGATGAGCCGCTTCTTAATCCTTTAACAGAAAACTTAACACAAAAAGTAGTGAGTTTTGGATTGGAACAAGCACAAATTCATGGGGAAATCTTAGCGGAAGAAAAAGATCGAACATGGTTTAAGATTGCAGAAGAAAATTATGAAATTCCCGTTTTAGGTAGCTATAATGTAAAAAACGCCTTGATTGCTTATGGGTTCGGATGCTACTTTGGTCTTAATCATGAAAGTATCGCAAACGGGTTGGCTCATTTTCAATTAACAGCAAACCGTACACAGTGGTTAAAAGCTGCCAATGGTGCAGATATTTTAAGCGATGTGTATAATGCCAACCCAACAGCAATGAAACTTGTATTGGATAGTTTCTCAAAGCTAACCGTTGCGGGAGCGCGACTGGCCGTTTTAGCGGATATGAAAGAACTAGGGCCGGATTCGCCAACGATGCATGCACAAATTGCCAATCATATTGGATCGGAGTATTCTGAGGTGTTTTTATTTGGCGAAGATATAGCGTCTTTAGGGCATGCTTTATTGAAAAAAGGAGTGAATGTTCATTACTTTTCGAATAATCAAAAAGAGGAATTGATTAAAAGCGTGAAGAAATCTTTGCATTCTGAAGATAGTATTGTTTTAAAAGGAAGCAACGCGATGGGACTTTCTGAAGTGGTTGATAGCTTAGTAGAAGGTTAGTCAAGGAAGTGACAAACTGAAGATAAAGTAAAAGGATTCAATGATTGTAACCAATGATTCCATTCAAATCATGTAAGTGGGTTCTGTAAACTTGCTGAAATTTTCATTTTATGGTAAGATGTAAAGTGCCGAAAGATGAAGTAAAGATTGGAACAACAAACAGTTGGAATTTTTAGGATCTTTTAAAAATGATCTTAATAAATATGCATAAATTCAAAATGAGGCTAAGACAAGAAAACAAGATCCTTTTGTCCTAGCCTTTTCTAATGCCTTCAAGAAGCGGTTTTTCGGTAAAAAGTGAATTGTCTGTAGAGTTAGGGGTCTGTGCAAAGAATTCATGGAAAGACACCTTCGCTTC
>DXDB01000135.1 GCA_019115705.1 Candidatus Tetragenococcus pullicola
GGCCTTTTTCATCTTGTTTTTCTTTAATCTCTGCGGTTCCTGTTTTGGCAGCAAGATCGATTCCTAAATCATTCAAGTTATGAGCTGTCCCATTTGGATCTGTCACAACAGCTTCTAAATCTCCAACAACCGTTTGAATTGTTTCGTTGGAAAAGATTTCTTTTTTAGTCTCAGTTTCTTCAGACAACAATAATTTTGGGTAAACAATGGTGCCATTATTAGGAAACACTGAATAAGTCGTTAACTGCTGAATTGGGTTAAGCAATAGTTCTCCCTGGCCGTAACCAGTATCGGCTAATAAAATTTCTGAGTCAAATGAACTTTCTGACGAAATTTGAGCCGGATTCATTTCAATTGGAAGGTCAAGCTCTTCATCAAAGATTAGTTTATCTAACCCAGTTCGAAAAGCTTTTTCTCCCATAAGCAAGGTTTGTTGGGCCATATAAATATTATCTGAATAAACAAGCGCTGTTTTTAAATCAACTGGCGACTGTTCACTGACTCGTGTGACCTGATAGCCTCCCCACGAAGCGTCTTTTTGCCATTTTAATCCATTAATCGATACTTTTTCATCGGGATCTATTTGACCATTTTCTAAGCCAATCGCAGCGGTCACTGCTTTAAAAGTAGAGCCGGGAGCATATCCTTGTGCAAAGCGACTGGTAAATGGTAAATTTTTATCTTTCTCATAGGCATCATATTCTTTTTGACTGATACCGTACGCCATTTTATTAGGATCAAAACTTGGCGAACTTGCTAGAGCGAGCAAATCACCTGTTTTTGGTTCATTCACTACACTTGAACCAGATTTGCCATTTAAAGAAGAATAAGCAAGATACTGAGCTTGTGAATCCAAGGTTAATTGCATGCTCTCTCCGTCTTTTACTGCTACCTCCTGGAGAATAGATTTTTCATTTCCTTTATTATCTGTAATAGAAATGCTTCCTCCATCTTGACCTCGTAATTGCTTATCATAGACGCGTTCAAGTCCAGACCTGCCAATTAAACTATCCGGGGCCAATTGGTCATTTTTCTCTAGGTCTTCGGCAGTCACTTGTCCAACATAGCCAATCAGGTGGGCAGCTGCTTTTCCTAAAGGATAGGTGCGTCCTGTTTCTTTTCGCGCGTCCAGTCCAGCGATGGATTCCATATTCTCAGGAATTTTTACCATTGTTTTTAAAGGAACAAATGAATCTTCTTTGACCCAGGTTTGAGCTAAGGCATTTTCAATGGTTTTTTCAGATATTTCAAGCGCTTGACTGACTTTTTTTGCTGAATCTTTTTTCATATCTTTTGGGACTAATCCAAAATTATAAACGGTCCCGTTGACAGCTAGCCCATCATTGTTCCGATCCTTTATTTCTCCTCTAACAGCAGGTTTAAATTCATAGGAAACTTTATCGCCAGTTTTCATATCAGGAAAAATCAGACTTGGTTCCCAGTTGATTTTTTGACTTTCTTTGTCGATTGTTGTTTGAAAAGCTTGTTCTTTTAACTGCCCCAAATCTGTTTGCATACTCAATTTATAGGAAACATTTTGATCCTCTACTTGAATGGTTTTTATTTTGATTTCTTTGACACCAATTCCACCATAAATATTTTGATATTTTTCAGCAATTTCTTCTTCGGTTACTCCACCATTTTTTAAAGATTCTGTGGAAAAACTAACCGCTACCTTTTCATAATCCGCACGACTCAAATTACTCACTAACGTTTTTATGATACCTTCATTTTCTTTCACTTGTTGTCTTTGTGTATAATTTCTATAGAAAAAAAAGGAACCTATCCCTAAAAGGATGATAACAAAGAACACAATTACAAATGACTTTTTTGTTGTCGCTTTTTTATGATGCATCTTTTAATCTCCTTATTCAGTTTTCATTTACCTTACTACAAGTCTAAACTTTCGACAATAAACAACCCAATCTTTATATTTTTCTCAATATTTTTAATTTTAATTTCTGATCAGTACAAAAAATCAATTTACACTTGAATACATCCGCTTTATTAGTAATCGTCAAATTTCGGTTGTTTGAGGGCTCCTCACTTTTTGTCCTTGAAACGAAAAAGGAAAATCAGATTAACTAAATTTTATTGGGTTAGCTCTTATCTTTTAAGCAATCGGTTGCTTGACTTAATTGCTAATAAATTTTATACTTTATCTATATTCCTAAATGAAAAAAACAACCGATTGCTTTAATTTCTCTTTTGTCGAATGCAAAACAAAGTGTACCGGTTAGGTGAGGAGTGCTTATTATTCATAACAAGAAAAAATTAGAATCAAACTTGCCAGAGATAAAACAGGCAAGTATAGAAAAGATGAACCAAATTCGCATCCAGTTTTCTGGAAAAATAAATTGGGACTTCCTCGAAACCCTCACTCTATTGGATAGTCAAAAGCAGCTGGTCGACTATAAACGGCAAGGTGACTCCCAACAAGAGGATACAATCAATCTTTTTACAAAAAAAGGGTTAGATTTAACAAAGCCCTATACTCTTACTTTTAAAGACCAATCCGTACCAGTTACTACTGGAGCAGTTGTGCGAACCAAAGAATTTGACGACCTATTTTCTTATGATGGTCCATTAGGTGCTCTTTACCACCCAAACAAGACAATCTTTCGGCTTTGGGCTCCTACTTGTTGTCAAGTAGAATTGTTGCTTTTTGAGAACAACGCTCCTGATGCTGCCCTTTCACAGGTACTCCCAATGAAAAAAGGAGCACGAGGCACTTATGAGATCAGCCTTTTTGGCGATCGAAAAAACCAAGTCTACCAATATCGCCTTTCTTTTCCGGATGGTAAAATAAATGAAACAGGAGATCCTTATGCCAAAGCAGCCATTATCAATGGTGATCGATCGGTTGTCTTGTCACCTACCGAAACACAACTTACAAACTTTAAACGTATGTCTGCTTTTTCAAAACCTGAAGATGCGATCATTTATGAATTGCATATTCGAGATTTTTCTATTGCTGAAAACAGTGGCATCAAAAATAAAGGCAAATTTTTAGGCGTTGTTGAAACAGGCACAAAAAATAAAAAAGGACAAATGACCGGACTTGATTATTTAAAAGACTTAGGTGTTACGCATGTCCAAATTTTACCAATGTTTGATTATGGCTCCATCGACGAAGAAAAAGTAGATAAACCACAATACAATTGGGGCTATGACCCTAAAAACTATAACGTGCCAGAAGGTTCTTATAGTACTGATCCAACTGATCCCAAAAATCGGATACTTGAAATGAAAGAAATGATTGCCAATTTGCATGAGGCTGGGTTACGAGTGATTATGGATGTCGTCTATAATCATGTCCATTCAGCAAATGATCATGCCTTCAACAAAGTCGTGCCAGGTTACTATTTTCGTTACGATGAGAGCGGAAAATTAGTAGCTGGCTCTGGTGTGAAAAACGATACTGCTTCTGAGCGAAAAATGATGCGGAAATATATTATTGATAGTGTCTATTATTGGGCAAAAGAGTACTCAATTGACGGTTTTCGTTTTGATTTAATGGGCATCCATGATATTGAAACGATGAATGATGTTCGAAAAACATTGGATGAAATCGATTCTTCCATTATTGTATTAGGCGAAGGATGGGATTTGCCTACAAGCCTAGACGATGATCAAAAAGCCAGCCAAAAAAATGCCCAGCACATACCTCACATTGCTCATTTTAATGACGCCTTACGTGACGATACCAAAGGCCATGTCTTTGAAGCTGAAAAACCCGGCTTTATCAATGGTGGTAAAAATTTAGAAGTAGAATTATTAAAAAGCATGATGGGTGGACAAGCCTTGGACTCCATTCGTGGAAACTACCTCGCGCCGAATCAATTAATACAGTATACCGAAGCCCATGATAATTTAACCCTGTTTGATAAATTAATGATTACAAATCCAAATGATACTGATCAACAACGTCAAGCACGTCATCTTCTGGGGACAAGTATTCCGCTTTTATCCCAAGGTATCCCTTTTTTACATGCAGGACAAGAGTTTATGCGAACCAAAAATGGAGATGAAAATAGTTTTAAATCTCCTGATCAAATTAATCAAATAGATTGGGATCGACCTTATAAATACAAAGAAAATGTTTCTTTTATTAAAGAGTTAATTACTTTTCGAAAGAACCAGCCTTTACTACGGCTAAATTCCTATGAAGAAATAAAAAAACATATGATACCCTTGATTGCTACCGATCAATTAATTGCTTACGAGCTAAAGAACAAAAAAGAAAGTTATCTAGTCGTATTAAACGCTAGCAATTTGCCACAAGAGCTTGGGAATAAAGAATTGGGAAATTACAAGATTTACCTGACTAGCGTGAAAACAAAAAGGAAAAATGAGTTTCCAGCACTCAGTGTGACTATTCTTAAACAAAAATAAAATAAGTAAGAAGAACCGGTAAACAAAGGTCAACTACCGGTTCTTTTAAAGATTAGGATGATCATCACTCGTGAGACGGACTCTTTCACAAAACATCAGCTTCAATCTTTCCTTTGATTTTGTATTTGCTTATGATAGAATAAGAAATTGTAAGCCCTATAAATTTTGACTATCCATTTGAAACTATCTTTTTATAAAAAGGAGAAATTACATGAAGACTGATACCTTAGAAAATATACTGATTATTTGCGTACTTTTATTTATACTCAACACCTATATTGGACTCTGGATTTTTCCCATTTTAATTGGCGTATCTTTGGAGCTTCTTCTAGTTCTCACTGTCGCTGCCTCCTTGGCCATTAATCATTATCGAAAACCAAAAATATTATAGAAAAAATGAAATGAGTGTAAGAATAGCTTAAGTAGCTATCCTTGCACTTTTTTACTATTTAAAATAATTGTCTGCCAGAAACTGATACTGACGACTGATTTCAGGCTGTGGTTGAAAGACTTTTTCTTCATGGAGAGTAGAATCATTTGAATTGACCACTAAATGATACAAGCCAAAAATAGGTTCATTATGTGTTGAATAATAGCAGGGCACCCCCAAAATATCGCAAGCCAGTTGGCCTAACGTTTCCGTTTGAAAAAAACCACCACTCACTGACAAAGCCTTGTGATTGGCCACAGATTGTGTCAACCGACGGATATTTAGTAACATTCCTTCAATGGTCGCACGAATCATATCTGATCGGGTATGTGTCAAATCAATATTGGAAAAACCAGCTTTAAGATGAGGATTCCATAAAGGTGCTCTTTCTCCATTCAAGTAAGGGAAAAAGCGTAACCCATGTGCGCCAACTGAGGAATTCGTTAAAATCTCTGGCAGTTGATTAAAAAAAGTTGTTTTATTATCGGCGAGATTCTTTTGAGCCCATTCTAAAACACAACCTCCATTATTTGAAGGAGCCCCAATCACAAAATATTTTTCATTCAAATAATAACAAAAATGCTGGGTGGTATCATCCAACTGCACTTGTTCAACTAATTGACGCACCGCAGCACTTGTTCCAATTGTTAAACTACTGGTACGATTAGTCGCACAAAAGCTGGCTAAAGTAGCCAAACAGCCGTCACTGGCTCCGGCAACAACTTGAACTTTTGAAGAAAGGCCTAAGTAAGTCGCTATTTTTTTATCAATAGAAAAGCTCATAGTCGTATCGACAGTTTGGGCCAATTGACTTTGATCAATTTGCAAAAACTCAAGAATTTCTTCAGACCATTGCTTTTCTTGAAGATCAAATAGACCCGTTGCTGAAGCTGTTGAATAATCGATCACTGTTTCTTTAGTAAAATGATGTAAAACCAATTCTTTTAATCCCAACCACTTAGTGTATTCAGGATATCTTTTTTCTTCTTGAAAATACAATATTTTTGCAAAGGTTGACATCGGGTGAATCGGTGTTCCTGTGAGATTATAAAAATGTTGCGCACGTAATTGATTTTTCTTAAAACGATCAATAGTTCTTATGGCCTGTTGATCAGACCAAAGAAAAACATTATTTTCATCAGATGTTTTGGGCATTAAGCTATGCATGGCTGTACTAAAGCTGATCGTATCAACATCCTCACGAAGGTCTCTTGGAATCGTGCGAATTTCTTCTTCAATGACTGCTATAATTTCTGCTGCTTTCTGATATTTTATTGTTTCATTTCCATAAGTATGTATTGGCATTGACTGTGAATAACACAATCGATTTTTTTCAATCAGTCCTAATTTAATGGCTGTTGTTCCAATATCAATTCCTAAAAACAAAAGATTCCCGCCTCTCTACATTCCTAAATTCCCTCTTATTTTAACATAGTTCTTTTCTAATTCTCATTTATTTATTTTCAAGAAGCTATTTCTACTATTTCAGAATCATTTTCTGAAACTATTTTGGTCAAATTCATTTTCCCCCACTTTCTTTCAGTAGTCTCTTACGCTACAATAGGAAGTAGCTATTTTTAAGGAGGACGCTATGATTCGTTTATTACGCTATGCCAAAAATTATCGGAAACACATTATTCTGGGACCGGTATTTAAATTTTTAGAAGCAGTTTTTGAATTACTACTACCATTACTGATGGCTTCTTTGGTTGATGATGGGATTAGTAAAGGAGATTTTCAAAAAGTCAAAACCATGACAATAGCTATGATTATCCTTTCTATTGTTGGATTGCTTTGTGCAGTTGTTTGTCAATATTTTGCTTCAATAGCTTCCCAAGGATTTGGAACGGAGCTACGGAATCAATTAATGAAAAAAATCAATCAACTTTCTCATGAAGAATTGGATCTATTTGGTACTGACACTTTAATTACTCGAATGACTAACGATATTAACCAATTACAAACCGCCTTGGCCATGTTGATACGTTTAGTAGTTCGTGCCCCTTTTTTAAGTGTGGGGGCGGTTTTCATGGCCTTTTACATCGATTGGCAGATTGGACTGGTATTTCTTCTTGTCCTTCCTATTTTTTGTCTCATTTTATTTTTTATCATTCAAAAATCCGTGCCGATGTATCAAAAGGTGCAAGAACATTTGGATCGTGTCAATGAACTTGTTACCCAAAATTTAAGTGGTGTTCGTGTTATCCGAGCTTTTGCCAGAAGAAAGACAGAACAAGAACGGTTTAATAATGCCACAGATAAACTTTCTAAAATCTATTTGAAAGTGACCAATCTATCTGCCTTATTGACTCCAGCTACCACCTTATTAATGAATCTGGGCATTATTGCCATTTTTTATTTAGGTGGTTTTAAAGTAGACGCTGGCAGATTACAACAAGGACAAGTCTTAGCTTTGGTCAATTATATGAATCAAATGTTATTAGCCTTGATTGTCGTTTCAAACTTAGTCGTTATTTTTACACGGGCGCAAGCTTCAGGTATTCGAGTCAATGAAATTTTTGACGTTATCCCAAAAGTGCAAGATAAAAAAGAAACAAAAAACGAAATCGAAGAAATCGATGGTAGTGTTCGTTTCGATCATGTTGATTTCCGTTTTTCTGATAAGTTTGGTTTAGCTTTAGAAGATATTGATTTTCAAATCGATGGTGAAAAAACGGTTGGCATTATCGGTCCTACCGGTAGCGGAAAAACGGCAATCACGCAATTAATTCCCCGATTTTATGAAGCTTCGGCCGGACGCGTCTTCTTTTCTGGAGTGAATGTTTCTCAATGGCCCCTAAATAAATTACGCGAACAAATCGCGATGGTACCTCAAACCGCTGTTCTTTTTACAGGTACCATCCGTGAAAATCTTCAATGGGGAAAAAAAGATGCCACGGACCAAGAATGCTGGGAAGCTTTAACAATTGCCCAGTCAAAATATTTCGTTCAAGCCTTACCAAAGGGCTTGGATACCCCAATATTTGAAGGTGGGAAAAACTTTTCAGGGGGACAAAAACAACGACTAACTATTGCGCGCGCTTTGATTGCTAAACCCAAGTTATTGATTTTAGACGATTCCTTAAGTGCTCTAGACTACCAAACTGACCTAAAATTACGTCAGGCTCTAAAAAAATTGCCACAAACCGTAATTATCATTTCGCAGCGTGTCCGTTCGATTCAAGATGCCGATCAAATTTTAGTCATGGACTCAGGACATTTGATTGGTAATGGGAATCATCAATCGCTAATGAAAACCTGTCAAGCTTACCAAGAGATCGTTTATTCTCAAGCAGAAAACAAACAAGGGGAGGATGGTCATGAATAAAAAGAAAATAGATTGGAAAAGTCTTCGCCGTTTTTTGCCTTATCTAACCAATTATAAAAAAGAAAATATAACCGCCATTGTGCTAGGCATTGTTTCAGGAATTACTTCTGTTTATATGACCTATTTGATTGGAGTAGCTATCGATCAAATGATTGGTGAAAATCAAGTAGACTTCTCAAAACTTTCGCGGGTCATCCTTTTATTTATCGGCATTGTAGTCATCACTTTGATTAGTCAATGGTTGATTCAACGACTTAGTAATCGAGTGGCTTATCTGGCCATCGCCGATTTACGGAAAGAAACGTTTGAATATCTCAATGGGTTGCCATTAGCGTATTACGATCAGACGTCTCACGGAAATATTGTCAGTCGTTTTACCAATGATATGGACAATGTTTCAATTGCTGTTTCTGCTCTTTTTAACCAACTCTTCTCAGGACTTTCGATAGTGGTTTTGGCGTTGTTTATGATGATTCGAATGAGTCCTCTTTTAACAGTTGTTGTTTTGCTCAGCACCCCAATCATTTTTTTAGTTAGTTGGTTGGTAGCTCGCGCTTCACAGTCAGATTTTAGTGCCCAACAAAATATCGTAGGAGAAGTTTCTGGTTTTGTAACTGAAATGGTTGGAAATCAAAAAGTTGTCAAAGTTTTTCAACGAGAAGAAAAAAACCAAGAACAATTTGAATCAATTAATCAAGAATTATATGTCAAGGGTCAAAAAGCCCAATTTTCTTCTTCTTTAACCAATCCTTTGTCACGCTTTGTGGATCACCTGGCATATATCGCTGTGGGATTTGCTGGAGGATGGTTGATTCTTTCAGGAAGTGACTTAGTAACTATTGGTGTCGTTTCAAGTTTTACGATTTATTCCACCCAGTTTTCAAAACCTTTTATTGAAATATCAGGACTTATGACGCAAATTCAAACCGCACTGGCTGGTTTATCTCGAACCTTTGAAATTTTTGATCAGAAGCAAGAATCCACTGAAAAAAATGCGATCACTTTAAAGAATATACAAGGAGAGGTTTCCTTCGAGCAAGTTGATTTTGCTTACAGCTTTGATCAACCATTGATTGAAAACTTTAACTTTAAAGCATCCCCTGGTGAAACAATCGCTATTGTGGGACCGACAGGCGCAGGAAAATCCACATTAGTGAATCTACTGATGCGTTTTTATGATGTGGATCATGGAAAAATTACCGTTGATGGCATCGATGTAAAAGATTTAAAACGAGACGATTTACGGCAAAGTTTCGGCATGGTATTACAAGACACATGGTTATTTGATGCTTCTTTGCGTGACAATCTCACTTACGGAAGGCCCCAAGCAACAGATGAAGAAATTTACGAAGCCTTGAAAAAAGCCTATATGTATGATTACGTGATACGATTACCTCAAAAATTAGATACTCAAATCGGACAACAAGGTATTAAGATTTCTGAAGGGCAACGCCAACTATTGACGATTGCTCGTACCATGATCAGTGATCCACCTATGCTTATTTTGGACGAAGCAACTAGTTCTGTAGATACACTGACAGAACAAAAGATTCAAGATGCCTTCTTACAAATGATGACAGGACACACAAGCTTTGTTATTGCCCATCGCCTATCCACGATTCAATCAGCAGACAGAATCCTAGTCATGGACGATGGTCACATTGTCGAACAAGGTACCCATGAACAATTATTACAACAAAAAGGTCCTTATTTTGGACTTTATCATGCACAATTTGAACATTGATTCTTTCAAAAGATACTTAAAACCGACTGATTTTAAAATCAGTCGG
>DXDB01000136.1 GCA_019115705.1 Candidatus Tetragenococcus pullicola
TCGATATGACTTATTTTTTCCCCTTCGTTCAATAATTGTTCAATTTGAATTCGCTCTTCATAACTTAATTGTTTTTTCTTCATCAATTTTTAGTCGCCGTTCATCGTCTTTTAAGCATAATAAATAACAAGGGAAAAAGCTAATAGGACTTACAAAAGGCATGAGATTAGGACACGTTTGCTTCTGCAAATCAAAAAGTCACGTGCACCTCTGCAAAGTGCCGTTATGTAACGTTTGCGATTTCATTTAAGGAAACTAAAAAAAACACTAAAATTGTTCTAAAACTGTTGTACTTTATGGGGAAATAAAATACACTAAGAATAATCAGAAAGTTTTTTACTTTTATATGAGTAAAAAGTTTTCAATAAATAAAAATTCAAAGGAGGGAAGAAGCCTATGTTTGGATTATCAAAAGAAATGTTGTTAAAACGCCAAATCATGCTGTTTTTGGATAAACAGACAGAAAGTGTGCCCAGTCAAGCTGTAACAAATGATGTACAAAGCGTGACAAACCAAACGATTCGAAAGTACCTGCAGGAGCTTCAAGTAAGTATTGAAAAATTATATTCAAGTGAAAAGATGGAGTTACAAATTAATCGGCGTAGTGGAATCGAGCTGATTCGAAGGGATACCAATTTTGATGCTTTATTTGAAGAAATATTGAGTCAAGATATTATATATGCCGTTTTTCAAAAACTGATTTTATCACGAAGCTTTTTTACCAAACCATTTTGTGAAGAACAAGATGTTAGTCTTTCGAAATTGCGCCGAAAAATCAATAATCTCAATCATTTTTTAAACCCATTTGGCTTGTATGTCACAGTGGGGAAAAAGGTGACTATGAATGGTGAAGAATCACATATTCGTTTTTTATTCTTTTCCTTTTTATATTTTATTCATCGCAGGCTTACTTCTATTCCTTGGGTGAATGAGAAAAAATATTTAGATTTAGCGGAACAAGTTTGTTACCTTCTTTATATTGAGCCACGTTGTTCCAAGGTAGAAATGATTGGCTTATGGCTATTTGTCAATATGCAAGCGCACAAAGAAAATCGGTTACTTGAGACACTCTCACTCCAAGAAGATTTTCTAATTGAAATACCACGACCGAACTTTTTAACGTCCTTTGAAGACGAGGATTGGCAATTTTTCATTGCTGTTTTATATGCTACTGATTTAATCGATATTGATCCCAATATTAATTTTGATAGAATTCATCACAATGATTTTTCTGAAGCGACCCGGGATTGGATCGAAGAGTTTGAATGTAAGTTTAAGGATTTATCCATCCAAGAGAAAAAAGAAGTGACATTGATGATGTACAAGTGTGATTTATTAAATAAAATCATGCCGTTAAATGATACATTAGGTGTCGTTTTCAATTCAGTCGATAGCGAAAGTATCAAGCAACAGTACCCGATATTTGGTCAGACATTTGATGAATTTTGGACGGCTTTTTCTGAAAAAAATCCATTATTGGTCGATACCTATATTAAAAGTAAAAGTTTTATGTTGGCCTTAAAATTATCACCAGCTAAACTTTTATTTACAGCCATCGATTTTAGTTTGGTATCTAGTTTGACACTAGATGATCAAGAGCGCATCAAACAACAGTTGACCAATTATTTTTATAATAAAGCCAAAATTAGTTTTATTCATAATCCGAAAAAAGCTGAAATCATCGTGACTACTGAAGCGTTTGAAGACAAAGAAGTTTTTGATGGAGAAATGGTGGTCATTAATCCTGTCTTGACTCAAAACGATTTGAATTATTTAGAAGAAACCATCGAAAAAGTAGCAACGAATTGATTTTTACTAAATTCCAACATTTTCGTCATACTTTGTTCAAATTTTTCTTATACAGTATAAGTGTACCAAGAAGAACAACCCTAACAAACACTTTTTTCATTTTTAACTCCTTTCCCGCTAGTTGCTGCTAGCGGGTATTTTTTTAGAAAATACGGTGCCAGTGGATCGCCGATTTGATTCTCGAATAAAACCATAGCTAATTGGCCAAGCAATCTCATGTCTAAGAATGTCAAAAGAACCGATAGAAGATTGTCTGCTTCTATCGGTTTGCTTCAGGAAAGTTCATTTTCAGTAAATTTAATATGGGCACTGATTCGTTTCATTACTTTGATTTCTAAGCTTTCTTGTCTTTGTTTGGACTTGCGTAAAGGTGGGTGTTTTTTAAAAAGTGGAAGATTCATTAGGAGAAAGAGTAACAGAACCGTCACGCCACCTGCAAAACCGCTATTGTATAAGTTGATGCCATTATGTGTCAAATTGAGTAGTTTTGATACAAAGGGGAATAAAGTTCCTGATAAAAAGCCCCAAGTATTTCCGTAGTGATGGCAAAAGGGTGCCATGGTACTCACGAAAAAAAGAGCAATCAAGCCACTTTCAGATGCCAGGCCGCCTAGAAAAAATTCATAAGAAAAAGCAACGCCGAGTGCTGGAAATAGAAAGTGAGAAAACCGATAATGATAAGCACTGAATCCGGTGAAAATTAAGATGGATCCTGCTAAGGGACCGGTTAGTGGTTCTTTAAGGAGATAAACAACTACTAAACCAATCAGGCCATAAATAGAAAATTTAAAGGTTTGTAAAATTTCTCTTAGCGATTGAGAAATTTTATTTTCTTCTTTTAAGATAAGGGTCATCTTTTTAAATTGGACAAAATGGTGGTTTAAAAAGAGAAAACCATAATAAATCAGTAAAATGGTAAAGAATAAAAAGAACAATAGGAACAATTCTTGGGAATGTTGTGGCGTTGTTGATAGGATATCTACGTCTATTTTTAAAATTTTGGTAATGAAAAAATTGACACCTAGGCTGACGATTCCTGCGACAAATCCCATGGTATAAAGGTTTAGTCCAAAGGTTAAATGAAGGGTTTTTTTGAAGATAGGAATCATAATAAAGCCCAGGATCACACCTAGTAAAAGGGCCATTGCTTTTATCCACAGACGATCTGAAGAAAAATAGACAATACTGACAGCCGGTGCTAAAGCGGTACCTAATAACCCACTGGAAAGATGCTTTTGTGACGTTTTATCAGATACTTTTATATAGAGGAAGAGCCCTAAAAAAATGGGGGCTGAATTAAATAGATTTTTTCCCCAGAAAGAATAACCAGCTAAAAGCATTAAATGTAAAAACGAACTTGGGGCAAAGTTATAATCATATTTTTTTAAAATTTTCAGGCTGAGTAAGGTCATTAAGCCACTGTTAAGTAAAGCGGCCCCGACACCTCCAATGGAAACATAGTCTGTGACAAGATTGCCAGGTGATTGAATGATTCGTATCATGCCGGATAAAATTTCAGACGGAGAGTCAAAAATGAAAGCTGTTATAATAAATAAAATTGCAATCAAGCGGGTGAATCGAAAAATATTATTGGATGTTCGATGAGCCATCTGGTCAACTCCTTTATGAATGAGAAGGCTTTCTTTTATTGTAAAAAAGATTTATGTGAAATGCAAAACTTTTTTAGAGTTTTTTTTCAAAAGTTTTATAGGACAACTTTTTTTGAAAACGATTGTATGATAAAATAAAGGTAACTATTTTCTCATGTTTTCATAGCAAGGTCGTTTTGAAAGAGCTGATAAATGACGTGTAGAATTTGATGCAATGTTTCAAATAAAAAAGGAGGCAACTTATGGTAAACAAATTGATTGGTGGCATCTCCCTAAGTCCCCCATTACAAGCATTAAAGAAGAAGTTAACGATTGAACAAGAACATGTTTTGAGCTACGAACCCACAATGGTATTTATTCCTCTTGTCCAACACATCGGTACGCCAGCACATCCAACTGTAAAAACTGGCGAAATTGTAAAAAAAGGACAAATTATTGGCCGAGAAGATGGTTTTATTTCGGCTCCTATTCATGCAAGTGTTTCTGGAAAGGTCGTGGACATCACGGATTGGCCGGATCAAAACAACCAAGAAGTAATGACAGTCATTATCGAAAACGACTTTAAACAAACCAGTGTACTGCCTACTGATTTTCATTGGCAAGAAGCCACAACTCAAGAAATCCTTCCCAAAATTCAACAAGCAGGGATTGTTGGAAAAGGTGGGGCTGCTTTTCCAACCCACGTAAAATTTTCTTTAGATGAAAAGAAACAAGAAAAAATTGATCGCTTAATTATCAATGGTGCTGAATGTGAACCGTTCTTAAGAAGCGATGCCTTATTGATGACTGAACAAGCAGAGCAAATTATCCAAGGGGCACTCATCGCAAGAAAGCTACTTGGAGATCCAGATATTTTTATCGGAATCGAAGAAGACAAGCCAAAATCGATTGCGGCGATGAAAAAAGCCAGCAGTTCCTATCCATTTATTACTGTTTATTCTTTACCAGCCGTTTATCCTACCGGTGGAGAAAAGCAACTTATCGCCATTTTAACCCAAAGAGAAGTTCCTCTAGGGAAATTACCGGCAGATGTTGGTGTTGTCGTATTAAATGTAGCGACCAGTGCTGCGATTGCTAACGCGGTGTGCCATGACCAACCGTTGATTGAGCGTTACACCACGGTCACAGGCGATGTAAAAGAACCGAAAATAGTAAAAAATCCTATTGGCACTCTTTCAGGTGAACTGATTGATTTTGCCGGTGGTTTTGAAGGAACACCAGCCAAAGTTATTTTAGGTGGGCCTATGATGGGAAAAACGATCGATACCTTACGAGTGCCCATCACAAAAAATAGCAATGGCATTGTTGTTTTCAACCAAAAAAATGTACCGATTTTCACTGAAAACCCCTGTATTCGCTGTAATAAATGCGTCGAAGCTTGTCCGATGCGACTCATGCCAGCAAGCATTGATCAATATTTCCGAAATGGTGATTTTGATAAATGCGAAGAGCTTTTAGCGGATGCTTGTATCAATTGCGGTGCTTGTACCTTTGTTTGTCCGGCGCGCCGAGATTTAGCAGCAACGATTACTCAGGCCAAACAAAAGGTAATTACACTGAAAAGGGAGGCGGTCGCAAATGGCAAATGATTATAAAAAACCAGCAAGTGAAAAAATCTTTCAACAAGCTAAAACTGCTCACTCGATTGAAGCCAACCCACATATTAGACACGATAATACAACCAAAAAGATCATGGTGACCGTCTTACTTTCTTTAGTACCAGCTGTCCTTTTTTCAGGCTATCTCTTTGGTTTCACCGTGTATGTCCGTTATTTGACAGCAATTTTGACCGCACTTATTTGTGAATATGTTTGGTTCAAAATTATTAAACGACCTTATCAGCTTGACTATAGTGTGATTGTCACAGCAGTGTTATTAACGATGAGCCTGCCACCTTCTGCTCCGTGGTATTTTCCTGTGATTGCTACGAGTTTTGCTATTATTGTCATCAAAGAATTTTTCGGCGGATTAGGTTACAATTTTTTAAATCCAGCCTTAAGTGGCCGCTCTCTTTTGGTCGGATTATTTTATAATCAAATGTTTCTAGTCAGCTGGCCAGATCCACCGTTTAATAAAATCGCACCGGATGTCGTCGCGGCCGCTACCGCAAATGATGCCATATCTGGAGCGACACCACTAGATATCATGCGGTCTGGCACAAGTTTAACCACGGCAGAATTAAGGGATTCTTTCTTTGGTGTGATTGGAGGTAGAATTGGGGAGACCAGTGCTTTGCTCTTAATTCTTGGCGGTCTTTTCTTGATCTACAAAAAAATTATTTCACCAAGAATTCCATTAATCATTATCGGCACGGTTGCTTTATTTGCCTTCATCCTGGGACCAGATGGCTTGTTTACAGGCTCGTTAACAAACGTGCTAGGGCATGTAATCAGTGGGGGCTTATTGCTAGGGGCTTTTTATATGGCCACGGATTATGCCAGCACGCCAGCGACCAAAATGGGAGAAAACATCTTTGCCTTAGGAGTTGGTTTACTGATTGTCTTGTTCCGTTTCTTCGGCATTACCAATGAAGGGGTTAGCTATGCCATTTTGATCATGAACTGCTT
Source organism: Candidatus Tetragenococcus pullicola (assembly GCA_019115705.1). GTDB lineage: Bacteria > Bacillota > Bacilli > Lactobacillales > Enterococcaceae > Tetragenococcus > Tetragenococcus pullicola. The sequence goes on from DXDB01000136.1 coordinate 5,987, forward strand.
GACACCAACCATTGATCGACTTTTACGTTTACGTGTTGTTGGTGAACCAGGAGCTAATTTTACAGATATAAAAATCAATCACTGAGGAGGAATGAACCATGATGATTGCCAACCGATTAGTGTTTTTTATCGCTACTTTAGTCACTTTTTATGCCTGCAACTCGTATCCATCGACCATTAAAAAAAAGCAACCCTTAGTTATCAAACGGGTCGCCTATATGAGCTTGCTTATTGGGATCGATTATGTTTTAAGTGGTTTAATTTTTTCCTGGTTGAGAAATAACGGGGGACACTATGGGAATCAAGTTGTCACAGATTTAGTAAGTGTTGCCATTATTTCGCTACTGGTTACTTGTCTGAGCTTCTTTGCGCCTGGCAATAAAATCTATTTAACCAATGAACTTAAAAAAAATATGGTCTTTATCAGCTTGCTTCTGTCTTTAGCAACCTTCAGCCTCTTTTCAACTGAAGCCTTTATCAAAGAATTACTCGTTTTTTCTGGGATGTATGTTGTCTTTACGATTTGTTTTGCAGGTATAAAAGACCGAATGCAAATCGCTCCAATTCCCAACTTTATCAAAGGCTTGCCGTTAGATCTACTGACGTTATTCTTGATTCTTTTGAGTTTTTCATTTTTAAATGGCGTATTTTTCGATCAATTATTTTAAAAAAAGACATTCTATCGTTAGAAGAATCAAAGAGAACCGCCACTTGGCTAAAGAGTTTAGAATCTTTTGGCTAAACGGCGGTTCTTTTTTTAAACTGAAAAATAAGTTTCCTTGAAGAAGAAATGACTATAAAATGGCTAATCACTCGTACACCTCGAATAAATTAGAGATTCTTAGTGGAAGAATCGGGTCAAGTTTAGTTGAAATGATTGATCTTCATACGTCATTTCTACATGGTCAAGGGCCATTCCTAATAACCGATAGTCCTGAGCGTTGAGCGTTTCTTTGCCACTACCAAGCAATTCATCGTAGTACCCTTCGATGGACGTATCTCGCGGTGTATTTAAGAGATCAAGAAATTCATTTATATTCGCTGGTAGTTTCTTACTAATTCCCTGTAACTGCAGAGATAGTTGTGTTTCTTCGTAGGAAATATCTAATTGGACGGAGGTTATATCATTTTCCAAACAATAAAACAAGAGGGCATTGACAATGTGTCGCGTACGTTTTTTTTCATTCATTGAAGGACTCCTTTTTTTGATAGGTCAGTCTAAAGTGCGGTCAGTTGTTAATGGTGTATTTTTCTAAAGTATTTGGTTTTTCTTTCACCAAAGAATAGCATAGTCATTAGAATCTATCAAGTGAAAACATGATCAAAAACAAGTAAGTAACTATTCATGCATTCATGGTTGAATCAGAGGCTTTACTTTGCGATTGGCTTGTTTCAATCCTTTTGTGGTATCGCTAGGACCCTATTCGTTTTTCGCGTTTGAGAATGTAGGCGACGTTCTGGGCATTTGTTTCATCGAATAATGTTCACGAGTAACGCCGTGGCCAAAGAAATCAAAAAGAAACGTCCACGAATGCAACCGTGGCCAAAAGAATCGAAAAGCAACGGCCACGGATAGAACCGTGGTCAAAAGAATTGAAAAGCAACGTCCACGGATAGAACCGTGGCCAAAAAAAATGAAAAGAAATGTCCACGGATTGAACGGTGGCCAAAAGAAATCCCAATTCAAGAACGGCTACTTGGCCATGCGAAAAGGAATGAACAAGGAATCTATTTTTTCCCTGAATTTCTACAAATCGTTCCTATGAATCAAGGGTTTTTAAGAATTTTCATGGCGAAAAAGAAAAAGATTGTGTATGATGGGACTAGGTGAAAAAAATGAGAGAAACAAAGCAATTTTTTGAAACAAAAACAACAGAAGAGATCGCTTCTTTTCTTGTGGGAATGTATCTCGAATATGAAACGTCTGCTGGAAAATTAGGAGGGTATATAGTTGACTGTGAAGCTTATTTAGGTCCTGATGACAAAGCCGCTCATAGTTATGGAATGCGCGATACACCAAGACTTCAGGCGATGTATCAAGAACCAGGCACCATTTATCTTTACACGATGCATACCCATTTGATTTTGAATATGATTACCCAACCAGTTGGCATACCTCAAGGAGTGATGATTCGCGGGCTAGAACCAGTCGAAGGCATTCAAGCAATGGAAGAAAATCGGAGCAAGTTTGGCGTTGAATTATCTAACGGGCCTGGCAAATTAGTTGCTGCGTTAGGAATTACTCCTGATCTTTATGGCCAATCTATTTTCACAAGTGCTTTACATTTAGTGCCAGAAAAGAAACGAACACCCAAAAAAATCGAAAGACTACCAAGAATTGGCATCCCCAATAAAGGAATTTGGACAGACAAGCCACTACGTTTTGTAGCCAGTGGCAATCCTTATATAACGAAAATTAGAAAAAAAGATATTGACTCTGACTTTGGTTGGAAAAGCTTAGAATAGGAGACTAAAATGGCAAAAGAAACCATGCTTACGTATTTAGATGCCCAACTTTCAAAGAATTTAACGGACTATGAAGTAGCCATTGATTGGGATACGAAAAATCATACCATTGAATTGATCATTCGATTGTGGGCTGAAAATAAGGATCAGTTATTACTCGACGACTTTGCTGGCATCGAATCTGAAGAAGAAGTCATTGAATTTGAAGACGGCATTTTACTTTATGATCCCAAGAAGTCGCAGTTTGATCCAGATGATTATTTAGCGACACTGGCTTTTGAAGGCAAAAAAGGAATGAAAGCCGAACAACTAGCAGGTCTAGTGGATTATTTAAAAGAAGTATTAGATGACGGTCAAAGCGACTTGCTTGATTTTTTGGATTTAGATAATGAAGAGGCTGTGTTCGAATTACATTTTGATCAAAAACGTTTGGAAGAATACATTTTAAAAAATGCCAACCCACGATATATTCCTTACCCAAGTTACTAACAAGGATTGAAAAGAGGAGAAACAATGAAATGGAATGAAGTCAAAGTTGAAACATCTAGTGAAGCAGTAGAAGCTGTCGCAAATTTGTTAATGGAAGCTGGCGCCAGTGGGGTTGCCATCGAGGATTCGTTAGATGCCCAATTTTTCCAAACAGATAAGTTCGGAGAGATTGTCGATCGAACAGCCTTTACAGAATTAACCCAAGGGGCTTATGTCATGGCCTATTTTCCAGAAACAACTTTTTTACCTGAATTATTACCAACTATCAAAGAGCAAATTGACAAATTGCCTTCTTTTGGTCTTTCAATAGGTAAAAATGAAGTGACCATTGAAGAAGTTACAGAGGAAAATTGGGCGACGGCTTGGAAGAAATATTATCATCCGGTACGTGTAACCCGCTTTTTGACCATCGTACCTCGTTGGGAAAATTATGAGCCAAGACTTACAGATGAAAAAATCATATCATTGGATCCAGGAATGGCCTTTGGTACCGGGACGCACGCCACAACAAGACTGACTTTACAAGCACTAGAAACCATTTTAAGAGGTGGTGAAACACTCCTTGATGTTGGGACTGGTTCAGGCGTCCTCAGCATTGCCGCCAAATTATTGGGAGCTCGTCGTGTTTTTGCTTACGACCTTGATGACGTTGCTGTAAAAGCCGCTCAAGAAAATATCGCTTTAAATCCTGTCGCCAAAGATGTGACGGTCAGTGCCAATGATTTATTAGAAGACATTAATCATCCGGCAGATGTGATTGTGGCCAATATTTTAGCAGATATTATCGTCCGAATGGTTGCGGATGCTTGGCGTTTATTAAAACCAGAAGGACATTTTATTATTTCTGGCATCATTGAAGATAAAAAAGATTTTGTCTTAGAAACGATGTACGAACAAGGCTTTGAGATCGAACAAGTTTTACAAGAAACGGATTGGTATGCCTTTATTTTAAAAAAACCTGCCACAGAAGAAAACAAAGTGTAAATGAAGATTTACTAGATGAATAGAAGCAATCAAACTAAAATTCACAGGATTCATTTTTTTAAATGAAAAAATACAATTTTCTGAACAAAAAAACGTGAGCTATTTGAAAAATACGTAAAATCTTAGTATAATTAAAGAAGAAAGTTCGAGTGGTCCAATTGCTATTCGTAAAAAAATATGGCAAAAGTGTCTGGGCAAAGGATGACCCAGACCTTTTTTAAATCAAAAAGGAAGTCAAAGGAGGGTTAGCGATGGCAAAAGAAAGTGTTGTATCCGGTCCAACTGTCATCAAAATCGTTTCCCATTATATGAGTGAAGAACATACGGCTTTTGTAAAAAAGGCGCTTGATTATGCAACAAAAGCCCATGATGGACAGTTCAGAAAATCGGGAGAACCCTATATTATTCATCCGATTCAAGTCGCAGGAATCCTAGCCGAACTACACATGGATCCTCACACGGTAGCTACCGGTTTTTTACATGATGTGGTAGAAGATACTGAGGTGACTTTGGCTGATTTGACCGAGGAATTTGGTCCCGACGTCGCGATGCTAGTGGATGGAGTGACCAAACTAGGAAAAATAAAATACAAATCCCATGAAGAACAATTAGCAGAAAATCACCGCAAGATGTTGATTGCTATGGCACAAGATTTACGAGTGATCATGGTGAAATTAGCCGATCGCCTGCACAATATGCGTACCTTACATCATTTAAGAGATGATAAACAACGGCGCATTGCCCGTGAAACCTTGGAAATTTATGCACCCTTAGCCGATCGCTTGGGGATTGGACAAATCAAATGGGAATTAGAGGATTTATCTTTACGCTATCTGAATCCCCAACAATATTATCGTATCGTCCATTTAATGCAAGCGAAAAGAGAAGAGCGCGAAGCTTATGTGGCTGAAGCGGTCGAAGAAATCCGTATCGCTACTGAGGATTTGGAAATCTATGCAGAAATTTATGGACGTCCCAAACATATTTATTCGATCTACCGTAAGATGGTCGATAAGAAAAAACAATTTAATGAAATTTATGATCTGTTAGCTATTCGTGTCATCGTGGATTCGATCAAAGACTGCTATGCGGTTTTAGGAGCTATTCATACCAAGTGGAAACCTATGCCTGGTCGCTTCAAAGATTACATTGCCATGCCCAAAGCGAACATGTATCAATCCATTCATACCACTGTTATCGGGCCTCATGGAAATCCTGTCGAAATTCAAATCCGAACGCATGATATGCATGAAATTGCTGAATTTGGGGTTGCTGCTCACTGGGCTTACAAAGAAGGACACACAGAAAAATTAAAACCAGACAAAATGTCGCAACAAGTCAGTTGGTTCCAAGAAATTTTGGACCTTAAAGATGAAAGCTATGATGCTTCTGAATTTATGGAAAGCGTCAAAGGGGATATTTTTAGTGACAAGGTCTACGTCTTTACTCCAAAAGGGGATGTATCTGAACTTCCTAAAGGATCCGGCCCCCTAGATTTTGCCTATCATATCCATACTGACATCGGCAATAAAACGGTGGGAGCTAAAGTCAACGGGAAAATGGTTCAACTTGATTATAAGTTGAAAAATGGCGACATCATTGAAATCATGACTTCGCCTAATTCATTTGGACCTAGTCAAGACTGGCTGAAATTAGTAGCTACCAGTAAAGCACGAAATAAAATCAAACGTTTCTTCAAAGCACAATCACGTGATGAGAATGTTGAAAAAGGGCACGAAGACGTTGTAAAAGCTTTGACTGACATGGGCTTTGTTCCCAAAGAGATGATGACAAAAGACAAGCTAGAAGAAGTTTTAGAACGGTTTAATTTCCATAATGAAGAAGATCTTTTTGCCAATGTCGGCTACGGAGAAGTCAGTGCCAGCACGGTTGCCAATCGCTTGACTGAAAACGAGCGACGGGAACAACAAAACGAAAAAGAAAAGCAACGTCTCCAAGAGTTAATCGAACCGACCTCTGAGAAAAAAACCGAAAAAATGAAAATCCGTCATGAAGGCGGGATTATTATTCAAGGCGTTGATAATTTATTGATTCGGTTGAGTCATTGTTGTAATCCGGTTCCCGGCGATCCGATCGTGGGCTATATTACCAAGGGTCGAGGTATCTCGATCCACCGTAGCGATTGTCCCAATGTCAATGTAGAAAACGATCCTGAAATGGCGAATCGTTTGATTGAAGTGGAATGGGAAGATGCGGCGAACACCAACAAAGAATATGATGCTGATTTAGAGATCCACGGCTATGATCGCAACGGGTTATTAAATGATGTCTTACAATCAGTCAATACACAATCAAAACGCATTGCAAGCGTGGAAGCTAGATCCAACAAAGATAAGCAAGCAACGATTCGGATGACTCTTTCGATTCGAAATTTGTCTCATCTACAAACAATCGTTGATAAAATAAAACAAGTACCAGACGTTTATAGCGTCCATCGTGTGAAAGGATGAAAAAATGCGAGCTGTCGTGCAACGTGTTAAAAAAGCAAGTGTGGCCATTGATGACACTGTCGTAGGAGCTATTGATCAAGGCTTTATGATTTTATTAGGAATTCATGAAGAAGATAGCCAGTCAGATGTCGATTACTTAGTAAAAAAAATCAGTAAACTGAGAGTTTTTGAAGATGATAATGGCAAGATGAATCAAAGTATCGAAGCTGTTTCTGGAAGTATTTTGAGTATCTCTCAATTTACTTTATATGCGCAAACAAAAAAAGGCAACCGCCCCAGTTTTATCGAAGCGGCTCGACCAGAAGTGGCTATTCCTTTGTATAACGCCTTTAATGAAGGCATCCAAGCAGCTGGAATTCCCCTTCAAACAGGAGAGTTTGGCGCAGAAATGCAAGTCTCCATAACAAATGATGGGCCAGTAACGATTTTATTTGATACCAGAGAAAAATAATCAAACGCTTGATGAGTAGAAAAGCTCATCAAGCGTTTTTGTCTATCAAGAATATAAATCTTTTAAAAAATTGAAGAGGATTGTCTTGTGATGTTGCCGTATGAAAAATTCAACGGCAGACTTTAACCAAGTAAATTACCAAGGTAAGCTCTGATTGTACCGTGTATGGTAACCGAAAATTATTTTATTTTTTAGGCTAAAATTCTCTTGCATTTGTAATTATATTTCATTATACTAAAGCCGAGTGTGCTACTAGTATTAGTTCACTTGTTTTTATCTATTTAAAATGATCAAATTGCGCCTAATTTTACACTTGGGCATGAATTTGTATCGTTCAGGACAAAAATAAAAATATAGCGCTTAACTATGGTAGAATAAAGCGTAAATTTTTAAAAGTAAAAAATGAAAAAGAGTGGAGGAGAGTAGCTATGAATTTTATGCAACGCGCATTAAAAAGTGTGACCAGAAAAAAGGGCCGTTCCATCATATTATTTCTTGTGATTTTTGTGCTTGGTAATGTGATTGCGGGATCAGTCGCCATTGAACAATCAACAAAAAATGTCGAAAAAGAGACCAAGCGACAAATGGGGGCTGTCGCAACAGTCGATATGGATTATGAACGATTAGATAAAGATCAACAAAAAGATCCAGATAAATTTATGGACAACGAGGATATTTACAAATCTCCGACAGCAAAAGAATATGAAGCCATTGGGAAATTACCTTATGTGAAATATTTTGATTATTCAATTTTGGGGTATATGGGGACTAAAAAATTTAAAATGTATACACCAGAAGATAATAGCGTCTCTTATGGAGGAAGTTTAGACAACTATCTTAATTTAAAGGGTGTTAATCGTAAAGAAGTCGTTGATATGGAAGAAGGATTGATCAAATTAGAGGAAGGCGAAACCTTTAGTGACAAGGATATTTCAGAAGGTTCCGCTAATATTTTGGTTAGTAAAGAAGTGGCGGAAGTCAACAATCTTTCTGTTGGTGATCAAGTCGTTTTAGATGTCAGTGAAGAAGCGGATCAAATGTTAAGTGCTGATGAAGAAAATGCCACCGAAGAAGAGTCCGAAGAAAATGGCGGTCCCGAACTTTTAACGTTTGATTTTCCAGTGAAAGTCATTGGGATTTTTTCGGTCATTAGAAAAGACGATTCGGCACAAAAAAACCCAGAAGAAATGGGTTATTCTGAAGCCGATTGGATGGCAACTGAACAGATCAATACCATTTATGCACCCAATCAAACAGTCAAACAAATCAATGATCAAATGATGGAAAAAAGATTGCAAGCTTCTGGTATGACCGCAGAAGAATACGGCTATGACGATGAAGACTATTATAATGCGACCTTTGTCTTAAACTCGCCAGATGATATCGAAGCTTTTCGAGAAGAAGCCGATGCCTTGATTTCTCAAGAATATTATCACGTTGTTGCAGCTAGTGATCAATATGATGAAGTAGCTGGAGGAATGAAAAAATTAGGAACGATCTCTAAGTATGTAGTAATTATTGCTGTCGTGGCAACTATCATGATCATTACACTGGTCGTTTTACTGTTTCTACGCGATAGAAAGCATGAACTGGGGATTTATCTTTCGTTGGGAGAAGGACGAGGAAAGATCATTGGACAAATTGTGATTGAATTATTAGTGATTAGTGCCTTTGCGCTTGTCCTTTCATTGGTTAGTGGCAAGTTTTTAGGCGGCATGGTTTCAGACTCTTTGCTACAAACAGATTGGTTGAGTAATGCTTCTGACATGGGCGGAATGTCTTATGGGATGAACAATTTGATGAATACTGATATTTCCTATCAAGATATTCAAGACGCTTATCAAATCAACTTTTCTGCTGGCTACATCCTTTCGTATTTAGGCCTAGGATTAGCTACTGTCTTGGGTTCAGCTATCTTGCCGCTATTGTATATTTTGCGTTTGAATCCGAAAAAAATCATGATGTAAAAATAGGAGGGACTAGCCATGACACTTTTAGAAACACAACATATCAATTATTACTATCAAGATGGAGACCAACGTCGCTATATTTTAAAAGATACGTCGGTCAGTTTTGAAAAAGGAACGTTTTATGCTATTTTAGGTCAATCCGGATCGGGAAAAACAACCTTTTTATCAATGATTAGTGCCTTAGATACACCCCAAGAAGGAACCGTTTTGCTTAATGGAACAGATATAAAAACCATTGGCTATGAAAAATTTCGCAGAGATGACATCAGTATCATTTTTCAAAGCTACAACTTGATCCCTTATTTATCCGCCGTTGAAAATGTGATGGTACCAATGTCAGTAACCAAAAATGAACTTCCCAAAGATCATAAAGAAGTTGCTTATAATTTGTTAGACTATATTGGGATCACGCGCGATAAAGCGGGACGTTTAGTGAATCGCTTGTCAGGTGGCGAACAACAACGGGTCGCTATCGCCCGTGCTTTAGCCACTAATGTAGATATTATCTTGGCCGATGAACCAACAGGAAATTTAGATGAAGAGATGGAACAAGAAATTGTCGATATTTTTAAAGAATTGGCTCATAGCCATGACAAATGCGTTATCGTGGTGACCCATTCCAGTGAAATTGCCGAGCAAGCCGATGAGATTTTAAAACTGCGTAAAGGTGTGTTGAAACCTTATGAGTGATTTTTTATCCAATTTTACCAATGATAATTATGACGGCAAGAAAAAAGATCCTTCTGAAAATAAAAAAGAAACAGCTCCTAAAAATGAGTCAGAAACTAAAGTAAACGAGCCGCAACTAGAAGACCAAGAGGCTAAAGAAGAGACAAGTTCAGCCAACACTCGTGTAGGACGCAAAGAAAATAAAGCGCCGGTCAGCCGCTACCAGACTGAAGAAACCGAGTTTGATCCGACCTTTAAAAAGCGACAACGGAAAAAATATCTGCTCATAGCCGCACTTATAGGACTCCTTCTTGTTATTGGATCAGTCACTTATTATCAATTGACGCATGTTAAGGTTCCTGATTTTGTTGGAAAAGAGCTGTCTGAAGCACGAACTTGGGGAAGTGAAGAAGGCGTCCGCATCGAAGCCGAGCAAACTTATGATTTTGATACGGAGGTCAACCATGTAATTTCTCAAAATGTACCTTCTGAAAAGAAAATTAAAAAAGGAAAGACCTTAACCATCAAAAGCAGTTTAGGCGCTGATCCTGAAGAAGCAATCCCCTTACCTGAATTTAAAGAGTTAGATAAAGAAGCAGCACAAGAGTGGATCACAGAAAACAAGGCGGAAAATATTTCCTTAGTGGAATCTTTTGATGATAAAGTGGCTCAAGGGGCTTTTATTAAGCAAGAAGCAGCAAATAAAGAGTTGGATTTAAGCCAATACAAGCGCAAAGACCGTCTAAGCGTCTATTATTCAAAAGGAAAAGAAACCTTTGAAAAAAACATTGAAGTTCCAAATTTTCAGGGCAAGACTAGTAGTGATGTCTCTGACTGGGCCAAGAAAAACGAAGTAAAAATTAAGACAGTAAAAGATTTTTCTGAGAAGGTTACAAAAGACAGTGTGATTTCCCAGGAAATTGAAAAAGGTCAAAAAATTGCCAAAAATGATGAGTTTGTCATTCATGTATCCAAAGGGAAACCAATCGTTGTTCCTGATTATTCTTTGTATACCATGGAAGAGGCAACCAGTATCGAAGAAGCCAAGATTCCTGTTGTCATTAAAAATTTGTATTCTGCCGATTTTGCTTACGGTCAATTTATCAGTCAATCGGTTGAAGCTGGTAAAAAATATGATGAAGAAGCTGATTTACCGACTGTTGAAGTGGTCTATTCGCAAGGACAACCGTATATGAAAGATTTGCGTGGTGCCATGACAGAAGGCGATTTGCCGAAACTTTTCTTTGATGACTACCAATCCAAAGGGGCTCAAATCTATTACTCGGTCTATTATGTCGATTCAAGCCAACCCAAAGGCACGGTTGTTGAGATGAGCAATTATGGCCAATTTCTACCAATGGAAGCCACTATTTCAATCGGGATCAGTCTAGGGAATTTAAAAGGGACGCCGGTTGGAGATCCAACAGTTGGAAACGAGGAGGATGGCGATAACGAGACGACAGTGGTAGCACCTGAAGCAGAGGTGGATACGAAAACCAGTCAAGAGGAATAAGACTGAAGGAAATGTTTGAAATTAAGGCTTTTTGTGCAAACCATTAAGTATAAACTTTTGATAAAAATATTGGGAAACGCTAGTTAGAAGTCTTGACGAAAAAAGACTTCTAGCTTATTGTTTGCAAAAAGGAAACGAGGTGGATTGGATGACCCAATTGTTGCTTTCAAAAAAAGAAATTGCCAACCACGAATTTTTGTTTGGTCGAACGGCTCAAGGACTGGCTTTTTTTGATACGTTGGCAAATAAAAAGTATCTTCCGAAATATTTTAAAGGCTATGAATTTGTTCCAGACTCATCCCCTGATGAAGAGTTTATTTCTCAGTTAGAGGACTACTTTCAAGGAAAAAAACCAAATTTCTCTGTAACACTCGACTTGATTGGGACTGACTTTCAAAAAGAAGTTTGGCAAGAGTTAGTTAAAGTTCCCTATGGACAAACAACGTCCTATCAAGCCTTGGCGATTGCCATCAACCGGCCCAAAGCAATACGTGCTGTTGGTGGTGCGGTTGGAAGAAATCCCGTTATGTTAGTGGTTCCTTGTCATCGTGTGATAGGAAAAAATGGCCAATTGACAGGCTTTCGTGGGGGCATTCCCTTAAAAAAAGAATTGTTGGCAATTGAAAATCAACAGAACCCCAAGGACTAGGGTTTTCTGTTGATAATTAGGCCAAAGATGCTTCCGTTAAAATGTAACCGCTTTTAATAAACGGAGAACTGGTGTATAATCAAATTATAAACGGTTCGTGAAAAAATTATTAAGAAGGAGAGACTGTGTATGTCAACTATCAAAACCTTTAAGAAAGATCAAGTCAATGAAGAAAACAGCTTGTTTTCTAGCTTGAAAACGATTGTTGAAACGACATTTTATGGAAACAATGTGTCTGAAGTAGACGATTTAAAAAAAGCTTATGAACTAGCTAGACAAGCACCTGGTGTCATTGTGACGGATTTACCAGTCAAGCATACTAAAGAGTTGGGCTTGCCCGAAGATGCGAAACAATTAGTTTTCAACGATGGAAAAGTTGTCGGTCGTACTTCAGCAGCTCGTGTGGTCATTGGCGATCCTGGTGTTGATAAAAGTTATTATGAAGGCATTTTGAGAGAAGCAATCTTTGAAACGACGCAGAAAAAATTTTACTCAGGTAATTGCTTTGTTGGCCTAGATGAGCATTTTATGGTCAATAGTCATTTGATGATAACAGCTGGTTTTGAGGTGAATTTATATTCTTATTTATTGAACTTTCAAATCGAAACAACTGAATGGGAAAAGCGCTATGCCAATTCAGAGCCTCTGGAAGAAACCGATATTTATATCGTGGCTGATCCGACTTGGCACCACCCCGATTTTCCTAATGGTTTGGCTTTGTTTGATCCAATGCATAATGTGGCAGCCATCTTAGGCTTGCGTTATTTTGGTGAATTGAAAAAAGCAACCTTGACTTTGGCTTGGGCGACTGCGCATCGTAATGGCTTTGTTTCTTGTCATGGTGGCTTGAAGCAATACCACTTACCTGATAAACAATATACCATGGCTTCATTTGGATTATCTGGCTCAGGGAAATCAACTATTACCTTAGCCAAACACGGCGATAAGTATCAAGTGGATGTTTTACATGACGATGCTTTTGTCATCGATCGAACGACAGGAGAAACCATCGCTTTAGAGCCAGCTTATTTTGATAAAGTCAAAGATTATCCGTTAGATGATGATTCCGTTGCTTATTTTTTAACCATGCAAAATGTGGGAGTCACCATTGATAATAATGGAAAAAAAGTTCCGGTTTTACAAGATATCCGAAACGGCAATGGACGAACGGTCAAATCACGCTATGTGACACCAAATCGTGTCGATCATGTGGCTGAGCCCTTGGATGCTATTTTTTGGATCATGAAAGACGATAGCTTACCACCAGTTGTTAAAATTACTGATCCTATTTTAGCCGCTGTTTTTGGTCTGACCTTGGCAACCAAACATACCAATGCTGAAAATCTAGTCGGCGATGTTGACATGGATGAGCTGGTTATTGTTCCTTATGCAGATCCATTTCGAATTTTTCCTTTAGGAGAAGATTATGAGAATTTTCGTGATTTATTCCAAAAAAATAAAATTGCTTGTTATGTCTTAAATACCGGGAATTTCAATGGCAAAGACATTTCCCCTCAAGTAACCTTAGGAAGTATTGAAAAAATCATTGAAAAATCAGCGAACTTTTTACCCTTTAAAAATAGTGAGGCGATGAGTTATCTAGAAAATGAAGCCTTTCCTGTTGATTTCAAAGATCAAAGCTACCTAGATAAGATTAACTCGCGGATGAAAGATCGCTTAAACTTTATTGTGGAGCAAAAAACTATTCGACAAGGAGTCGATGCCTTACCAGAAGAAGCCGAAAGTGTTATGCAAAAAGTTATTGCTGATTTGAACAAATAAATGCTCGTTTTGCTTCAGTCTTTTATAGTAAAAAAACAAGTCCCTGATTCATTTAAAAAGTCAGGAACTTGTTTTATTTTTTTGTTGGAATTCTTGACGAATCTTGGAAGGCGATTGCCCGTATTGCTTTTTAAAAGATTTACTAAAGTGATAGGCATCTTCATAACCGACTGCTTTGGCAACTTCTTTAATGGAATATTCATCTGTTTCAAGTAGTTGAAAGGCTTTTTCCAGCCGAATTTGGATCAAATAATTGATGGGTGAGACGCCGGTCACTTCTTTAAATATCTTTGAAAGATAAGTCGGGCTAATAAAATGAGTCGTGGCCAATTGTTCAATGGAAATATCTTGGGCATAGTTATTTTCCATATAGGCAATGATTAACTGAATCACTTGGTTGAAGCGGTCACTTTTAGAAAGTGAGCTCTGCGCTTGTTGCTGCCTTTTCACTAAGCAACGCCAAGTTAAGCCCATAATTTCAAGCACCAATCCTTTACTAATCAAATCAAAAGAAGAAGGGTGTTGTTGAAACTCATTGAGCAACTGCCAAGCTTTATCAAAAATTTTGACTTGATCTTCTTGAACGGGGAGTAAAACTTGGTCATTGCCAAAAGAATCGGCAGGCTGATTTTCAAATTGAAAATGCTCGATTCCAATATGTAGTTGATGCGAGAAGGTATTTGCCAATTGTTTTTCACAGTGTTCGACACCTGGATCAAATAATAAAATCTGTCCACCACGTACCGTTTGCCAATTCTGATTAAAGAAGTATTCGACTTCGCCTTCTAAAATGATGGACATTTCAAAAAAGTCATGATGGTGTTTTTCGCCATGATTGCCAGCATGATTCCAAGCATCAAAGGCATACAAGATCGTGGGATTAAATTCTTGAATAGTTTTTGAATTCATAAGTTCTCCTTTTTCCTTCTTTAATTATAACGCAGTTTCCTTGAAAATTCGTATAAAAAATCGCTTTTTTATTCTTTTTTCCACTTTCTATCTATGGAAAGGCTTTTTTTCGGAAAATTTCTTTTCAGACAACAAAGAAAATAGAAAATAAAATGAAAGAAACGCTTATTCAAAAGTTTTTGTGCAAAAAGTTCATTATTTAAAGGATTTTTCTGTTTCTAAATCATAAAAATATCCATCTTTATTTTAGATTTTTCCATTCTATTTGAAAATAGAGAGGGTATCATAGGTATGAATTCAAATGTGGAGAAGGAAAAGAGCACTTATTTATCGATTTGTCTACCTTTTCTTGCTTTGAAAAAAATTGAATGGAGGGTTGTCAATGAATAATTTCCAATGGATATGGACCTATTGCAAGCAATATAAGACAAAAGGCGTGCTTGCGGTTGTCTTTATTTTATTAAGTTCAGTTTTGATTATCGTAAATCCTATGATCACAGGACTATTGGTCGATCAGGTGATTGCCAAAGGAAAAATTGAATTGTTACTACCGTATCTCGGAATCATGATTGCTACGACTGTTTTACGGACCGTGTTGCGTTATACTTATCAGATGATTTTTGAAAGGATCGGACAAGATGTGTTATTTGGAATACGTCAAGATCTGTATAAAAAATTACAGGAGTTAGACTTTGATTATTTTAATCACAACCGTGTAGGCGATATCATGGCACGAATGACAGGTGATACTGATGCAATTCAACATTTCGTCGCTTGGGTCACTTATCAAGTTGCCGAATGTATTTTGTACTTTGTGGCTGCCTTAATTATGATGTCGACCATTGACTTTCGTTTGATGCTAGCTTTGTTGGCTGTTACGCCAATCATTGGGTTTTTGACTATTAAAATGTCGAAAGAAGCACAGCCAGTCTTTTTTGACATACGGGAAAGTTTTTCACGACTAAATTCCATGGTTGAAGAAAATATCAGTGGAAATCGCGTAGTAAAAGCGTTTGTTCGTGAAGACTATGAAATTGAAAAATTTAATCGTCATAACGAGGATTATAAAAACCAAAATATGAAGTCCGCTCGTGTTTCCGCAAAATATTTACCAAGTTTGGATATGTTGGCTGGAAGCTTGACCTTGATTACCTTGATCTTAGGTGGTTGGTTAGTGATTCGTGGCAATATGACCATTGGGAACTTAGTCACCTTTAATGGTTTCTTGTGGATGTTAAATCAACCGATGCGTATGAGTGGTTGGTTGGTCAATGATATTCAACGATTCTCTGCTTCTTGTATCAAAATTCGACAAATGCTCAATACACCGGCTCAAATTCCAACTGATAGAAACGAAGAAAACGTGAAATTAAAAGGAACCGTCGAATTTGACCATGTTTCTTTCCACTTTTCTGATGATCCAACGACCAACGTTTTGACCGATATTTCCTTCAAGGTTGAGCCAGGACAAACCATTGGGATTTTAGGAGAAACCGGTTCTGGAAAAACAACGTTAGTCAATTTGGTGTCACGTTTTTATGATCCTTCACAAGGACAAGTGTTAATCGACGGCAAAGATGCCCGAAAATTCCCTGTGCGTCAATTGCGTGATGGCATTTCTATGGTCATGCAAGATGTCTTCTTATTTTCCAATACCATTGAAGACAATATTGCGTTTGGGAATCCTTATGTTGATAATACTTACATTCAACAAGTTGCTGAAATTGCCGACGCGCATAGTTTCATCATGCGTATGCCAGAAGGGTACGAAACGATTGTTGGAGAACGGGGCGTTGGCTTATCTGGTGGTCAAAAGCAACGGATTTCTCTGGCGCGAGCTTTAGCCAAAGACCCTTCAATATTGATTTTGGATGATACGACATCAGCTGTGGATATGGAGACTGAATCAAAAATTCAAGAAGAGTTAGAAAAAATCACCGGTGATAAAACGACCTTTATTATCGCCCATCGAATTTCTTCCGTTCGTGAAGCAGATGAAATTTTGATGATGCAAAAAGGTCATGTCGTCGAACAAGGAACCCATGATGAATTAGTTGCCAAAAAAGGTATGTACTATGATGTTTATCGCAAACAATTAGGTTTAACACAAGGAGGTGAAGAAAATGGCGCGCAATAAATTTGACGTAGATGAAGAGTTAGAACAAGAGTTTAATTGGTCGTATTATAAACGAATGGGTCAATATGTCGTTCCTTATAAAAAGCCCATGATCAAAGTATTGGTCGTAATTTTATTGGCCAATGCTGCCACGATGTTAGGCCCTTATTTTACTAAGATTGCCATTGATGAAGTGATTCCGCAAAAAAATATGCGCTTATTGGCAATTATCGGAGTTATTTTCTTCCTTTCCTTACTTGTGATTGCTTGGTGCATGCGCTATCGAATCATCGCCATAACCGAACTTGGCCAAGATATCTTAAAAGATATGCGGTTTAGTATCTTTGAACATTTGCAAAAGTTGCCGTTTTCTTATTTTGATAACCGTCCGCATGGGAAAATTTTGATCCGTGTCGTAAATTACATCAATACCTTGAGTGATTTATTGAGTAATGGGTTAATCAATTTGATTTCTGATGTTTTTAAAGTAATCATTACCTTAGTTTTCATGTTTTTCATCGATGTTCGGTTAACCCTTTATAGTTTGGCTCTTTTGCCCGTTTTATTTGTATTAGTGATGTTTATTAAAAATAAACAACGAAAAGCCTACCAAGAATTAAGTAACAAACAATCAAACTTGAATGCCTATATTCATGAAAGTATTGCCGGCATCAAAATCACCCAGTCCTTTGCTCGTGAAAAGGAAAATTATCAAATTTTTAACGATGTCAGTGGAGAAACTCGTAGCTCGTGGATGAAAGCAGTCAAGATTCAATTCTTGATGTGGCCAGGTGTTCAAAATATTTCTGTTTTGACAACCAGTTTAATTTATTTTGTTGGTATTCGTCAATTAGGCGTAGATGTGACAACGGGTACCTTGATTGCCTTCATCGGTTATGTCAATAACTTCTGGGATCCAGTGATCAATATCGGGAATTTTTACAACTCATTGATTACCGCAACGGCTTATCTCGAACGAATTTTTGAAACCATGGATGAAGTTCCGGAAATTCAAAATCATCCCGACGCCAAAGAACTACCAGCTATTTTAGGACATGTTGATTTTGACCATGTGACCTTCCGCTATGAGGAAGGCAAAGATATTTTACACGATGTCTCCTTTCATATTGATCCAGGCCAAACAATTGCTTTGGTTGGTCCAACAGGTGCTGGCAAAACAACAATCATTAACCTATTGAGTCGCTTTTATGATGTCAATGAAGGCACTGTGAAAGTCGATGATTACGATGTGCGCGATGTTACTTTAGAATCGTTACGAAAACAAATGGGGGTCATGTTACAAGATACCTTTGTCTTTTCAGGAACGATTATGGAAAACATTCGCTATGGACGATTGGATGCTACTGAAGAAGAAGTGATTGCAGCGGCTAAAATCGTGCGTGCTCACGACTTCATAAAGGACTTAAAAGATGGCTATAACACAGTCGTTGAAGAACGAGGGAGCACTTTATCAGCAGGTCAACGCCAATTGATTTCCTTTGCTCGAGTCTTGTTGGCAGATCCGAAAATCTTAATTCTCGATGAAGCAACTTCTAGCATTGATACCAAGACAGAAGAACTTCTTCAAGAAGGATTGCAAGAACTATTAAAAGGTCGGACCTCCTTTATCATCGCTCACCGGTTGTCGACAATTAAAAACAGTTCAAAAATCTTTTATATCGATGCCGGAGAAATCGCTGAAGCCGGTACTCATGATGAATTAATGGCCCAAAAAGGTCTCTACCATCATCTCTACCAATCTCAATACGATTTAATCCGTGCCCAATAAAAAATGCCCCGCAAAACTTGGTGAGCCAGGTTTTGCGGGCTTTTCTTTTTTTATGAAAAGAAAAGTCCACGGATCCAACGGTGGCCAAAAGAAACGAAAAGAAAAGTCCACGGATCCAACGGTGGCCAAAAGAAATGAAAAGAAATGTCCACGGATCAAACCGTGGACAAAAGAAACGAAAAGTAACGGCCACGAACGCAACGGCGGCCAAAAGAATCGATGGTAGAACGGTGCTATTTCTTTGGAGAAACAACCAGGCACTGAATTTTGCTGTTTTTTTCTTGTTTACACTTATAAAAAGATAAAAAAATTCAAGAGCATTTCCAATCATAGTTTGTTATAATCGAAGAAAAAGGGTGGGGGACACAATGGAAAAGTTATTAAAACTACAAAATGGTTCTGACATCAGAGGGGTTGCCATTTCAACCGATAAACAAGACGCAATGCTTACTGGCGAGGCTGTTTCAGCGATTGCAATCGGGCTTGTGAATTGGTTGCGCCAAAAAACAGAGAAGTCTCATTTTAAAATAGGCGTTGGTCGTGACAGTCGTCTCAGTGGTCCCAAGCTTAAAAAGATATTTTGTGAAACTCTGGTAGATTATGGCTGTGAAGTCATTGACTTTGGCTTAGCTACGACACCAGCTTTATTTATGAGTACGCAATTTGAGGCTTTTTCTTGTGATGCTTCGGTGATGCTGACAGCTAGTCATTTGCCTTATGAGTACAATGGAGTGAAGATATTTAGTAAAGATGGCGGGGCTGAAAAAGAAGATATTCGCTTTATTTTGACCCATAGTCAAAAAGAAGATTCACTGACAAAAGGCAAACTTGCGCAAGCGGATTTGCTAACGCCTTATGCCAATCATTTAGTAAACAAGATTTCCCGGAAAAAGGTAGAGACGCCTCTTTCAAACATGAAAATAATTGTTGATGCTGGAAATGGTGCAGGAGGATTTTTTGCTGAGAAGGTTTTACAACCTTTAGGTGCTGATACATCGGGTTCACAGTTTTTAGAACCAGACGGACATTTTCCCAACCACGTTCCTAATCCAGATAATAAAGAGGCCATGGCAAGTATTCAAAAACAAACATTGGCAACAGGAGCTGATCTGGGTATTATTTTTGATACAGATGTCGATCGAGCGGCTGTCGTTACTAAGACGGGAGAAATTCTCAATCGAAATAATTTAATTGCCGTTTTAAGTCAGATTGTACTTTCGGAACATCCTGGAACCAGTATCGTAACTAATTCGCCGACTAGTGATCATTTGAAGGCTTTTATTGAAGCAAAAGGTGGTCATCAAGTGCGCTATATTTCGGGATATCGGAATGTAATCAATAAGGCTATTTCTTTAAATGAACAAGGAATCGATTGCCAACTAGCCATTGAAACGAGTGGACATGCGGCATTTAAAGAAAATTACTTTTTAGATGATGGCGCCTATGTGATTGCTAAAATACTGATGTTGTTGCCTCAATTACAAGAAAAAGGCGAAAGCTTGGATCACTTGATTGCGGATTTAAAGCAGCCCGAAGAAACACAAGAAGTTCGTTTCTTTTTAGACGAAGAAAATTTCCGTGGCTTAGGAGAAAAAGTGATTCAAGACCTCGCAAAATGGCCAGTCAAGGGATGGATTGTCGATAGGGAAAACGAAGAAGGCGTTCGGTTTAAAACTTCAACTCCATTTGGAACTGGGTGGTTTTTATTACGATTAAGTTTGCATGAACCGTTACTTGTGTTGCAAGTGGAAATGGATGAGTCTGGAAAGATAAGACAAGTGCTAGAAAAAATCCACCTATTTTTAAAGACCTATCCCACAGTTGACCAGAAAAAGTTAGAGATTTTACTAAATGAAATAGAAAGTGGCAAAAATTAAAATGGATATATTTCGGAAAAAACCGATACAAAAAAGTCCTATGAGTGGCTTAAAAAAAGATTTAAAGTTAAAAGATTTGATTTTATTAGGAATTGGCGCCTGCATTGGTACGGGAATTTTTGTAGTCACTGGGCAAGCTTCAGCGGACTATGCCGGTCCGGCCTCGGTCTTTTCATTTTTGATTGCGGCCGTCGTTGTGGTTTTAAATGGCTTATGTTTTGCGGAATTTGCTTCACGAGTTCCTGTGACAGGTGGGCCTTATAGCTATATGTATGTTGTTTTTGGTGAGTTTGCCGCTTGGTTGGCGGGCTGGTTTTTGATTTGTGAGTATATGCTAGCTGTTTCATCAGTGGCCTCAGGGTGGTCTGGCTATGTACAAGGCTTTTTGAAAAGTTTAGGGATTAGCTTGCCACAAGTTTTAAGGGGAGGCTTTAACCCTAGTCAGGGAACCTATGTGGATCTGATTGCTTGTTTGGTCATGATTTTTATTACCTTATGGGTCAATCAGGAAGCAAAGAAAGCCTTAAGTTTAAACAATGTGATGGTTTGGGTTAAATTTGCTATTATTGGTTTATTTATTGCAGTTGGTGTTTTTTATATCAAACCAAGTAATTGGCAACCGTATATGCCCTATGGAATCAAAGGCGTTTTTGATGGTGCTGCCTTAGTGTTTTTTGCCTTTTTAGGATTTGATGCGATCTCAATGGCTGCAGAAGAAGTCAAAGAACCACAAAAAGATGTTCCACGTGGTATTATTGGCTCCATTTTAATTGCCACCATTCTTTATGTTGCTGTCACTTTAATTTTAACGGGCATGGTTCCTTTTGAAAAGCTAGGAATAGGAGATCCTGTTGCTTTTGCGATGCGTTTTGTGGACAAAGGCTTGATTGGCTCGATTATATCAGTGGGTGCCATTTTGACGCTTTTGACTGTATCAATTTCAATGTTATATTCATTGGCACGGTTGGTTTATGCCATTAGTAAAGACGGTCTACTGCCGTTGTCTTTAGCCAAAGTTGACGATAAGAAGCACACACCTCAAAATGCTACCTATGTCACTGGAGTCATCGCTTTATTTTTTGCAGCGGCTTTTCCATTGAATATTTTAGCCGAGTTGACCAACATTACCGCTTTGTCCTGTTTAATCATGATGTCTTTAGGGGTTTTACGGTTGAGAAAAGTTCAAGGAAAACCCAAAAAAGGCGAGTTCAGCGTTCCCTTAGTTCCACTGTTTCCGATATTATCTGCTGTGACAAGTTTATTTTTGATGACTCGTTTGCAAAAGGTCACTTGGATCGTTTTTGCTGTTACCGTACTTATCGGTACTGTTATTTATTTTACTTACGGCTACAGGCATAGTTTATTGAATGACAAAAAGAATTAATCCCATAAAAAAACGGACCGATTTCTATAAGAAACGGTTCGTTTTTGTAAGAATCAATTTTAAGATTTGTCACTAGTTAGTTCTAACAATTTATGCTTCAAGTCTTCTTCCATGGAAGCTAGTTCGAATTCGGCACTTTGGCGTTTTTCTTTTCCTTCTCTTTGGATACGTAAGGTTTCTTGAAGAGTTTCGACCAAATCGTTCTGAGTCTTTTGTAAAGTTTCAATATCAACAATGCCACGTTCATTTTCTTTGGCTGTTTCAATCGCTGAAACTTTCAACATTTCTGAGTTTTTCTTCAAAAGATCATTGGTTGTTTCGGAAACTTGACGTTGTGCCGTGACAGCATCTTTTTGGCGCAATAAGGTTAAGGCGATTACGACTTGGTTTTTCCAAAGCGGAATTGCAGTATTGATAGATGCTTGAATTTTTTCGGCTAATGCTTGATTGGTATTTTGAATCAAGCGAATTTGTGGTGCTTGTTGGATCGTAATTTGACGGGCTAAACGTAAGTCATGCGTGCGCTTGTCTAAACGATCTAAAAATTGGGCATAATCATTCACGATTTGAACATCCATTTGATCGCCCGTTTGTTGGGCTTTTTTGTTGGCTTCTGGAATAATCGTTTGCTGCAATTCTTCCATTTTTAGTTCGCCAGCCGCAATATAAATATTTAAGGCATCAAAATAATCTTTATTTTTATGATAAAGTTGTTCGAGCATTTGATTATCTTTCATCAAGCCATTTTTTTCTTTATCAAGTTTGACCGCTACTTTATCGATTTCGGCGCCAATTTTTTGATATTTCGCTGTAATTTCAAAAACCGATTGTTTGACCTTACCAAACATTCGCTTAAAGACATTCCCTTCGCCAACGCGTAAGTCGTCAGGATTGGCTTCTTGCAACCGATACATCAAATCGGTCAACGAATCACCGATAGGTCCGATATCTGCAGCTTGAACATGTGTTAACATCGATTCGGAAAAATCACTGAGTTTACTTTGGGCTGTCGCTCCATAAGTGATGACAGCTTGTTGATCAGTGGCATCGATTTTTTCCGCAAGCGCTTGGGCCTGTTCTTTGCGTTCGTCAGATAGTTGATCAAACAAGCGCGGTGCTGTATTTTGTTTTTGTAATTGGTTGATTTCATTTTGTTGCGTGGTTGTCAACTCGTCCAGATTAGTATCAAAAGGATTACTTAATAAATCTTCTAGTGTATCGTTGACATCTTTGCTTTCATTTTCATTCATTTCAAATAACTCCCCCTTTTTCATTTTTAGATAAGAAGCGAGAAAGGTATTTTTCCTATCTCGCTTCGTGTTGTCCATATTTTGTTTGGTCTCTAGTCAAACTCTTTTTTGCGATTGATAATTCAACATCCATATCGTCCAAATCGTCTGAGACAAAACGCTGGTAATCTTGGCTAATCAATGCGGCCACTTGATCGATGATTTGGATACTTTCTTCCATTTTATCATAAGCTTCGCGAGATTTGATCTCATGGGCATTGATTTCAAGATATTTATCCGTTAATTCGACCATATTTGGCAAATGAGTATATAAAAATTGACTGGCTTCATGCATCCGCAAAGGTTCATTGACCATTTCTTTGAATAAAGCTTTGGAAGCTCGTAAGGTGTCATATTTTAAATCAATGGCTTTTAGTTTAGCATTTTTCTTTACATTGTTTTGTAAATGCTCAATTTGTAAGCGAGTTTGATTTAAGGTTTCGCGAAAGATTTCTACTTCGTGTTCGGACAGTCCACGATCCCGATAGTTTTGTTCCCGTTCTCTGGATAAAGGTGGAATAGCTGCATCATTTTTGATTGTATCTAGGCTACGACCCTTAAAGCCATAAATGATCAATAAGACGCCAGCCAAAAACAAGAAAATCGCATACCAATCTCCTGTTCCAGAACCAAAAAGAAAACCTCCTAGCCCTAAGATCACGAGAATTCCAATGATCCATTTTAATTTTTTCATAGATAGCTTCCTCCCATATAACCGATTGAATCTTTTTTAACTGTTTACGAATTTATTTTAGCATGTTCATGAAAAGAAAAGAATCAGTCTTGCGGTGGATTTTTATAATTTACGAAAAAATTATAATGTAGTTATGATAAACTAGTAGACGAAAGGCTTTAAATCAGGTAAATTAGATAAGAAAGTAGGAGGTAGTCATGTTAGAGTTTGAAGATTTTGAAGAAAAAACCATCCATCGTCAAGAATTGTACCACGGGAAAATCATCGACGTCGCTTTAGATGATGTGCTATTGCCCAGTGGAGAAACGACCAAACGGGAATTAGTTTTCCATCCAGGTGGGGTGGGTTTGATTGCATTGACTGATGAAAATAAAATGGTTTTTGTGAAGCAGTTTCGCAAACCTTTAGAACGAGTGATTTTAGAAATCCCTGCTGGAAAAATAGAAGCTGGAGAAACCGATCCGGCAGCCACTGGTTTACGAGAATTAGAAGAAGAAACAGGCTATCGAGCTAGCTCTGTGGAACTGATTACGTCCATGTATCTATCCCCAGGTTACGCAAACGAACGCTTGTATCTTTATCAAGCCAAAGGAATTCAAAAAGTAGAACATCCCCTGGCTCAAGACGAAGATGAAGTAATTGAAGTGTATGAATTAACGTTAGAAGAAGCCAAAGAAGCTATCAAACAAGATGTGATTTGTGACGCAAAATCTATCTATGCGGTTTTATATTGGGAATTACAAATGGAAAAAGGGAGGATCTGAAATGGCAAAAGGGCCTTTAGTAACACGGTCTGAGTTGCGCAGACATCAAAAAGCTGAAGAAAAACGATTAGAAAAAGAAGCAGATACTGTTTTAAAACAATCAAAAAAAGAATTTAAAGAAGAAGAAAAGCGGATTGATAGTTTTTATCGGAAAGAAGCTAAAAAAAATCAACCCATCACTAAAACTCGTTCAGGCCAAAATCAACGATCACGGCAAATGGATCGCTTTTTAGCCAAATGGATCGTGATTGTTCTTTTGCTACTAGTTGCTGTTTTATTGATGGTTTTCTTTTTGTAGTTCAATGTGAGGAGAATTAGTATGAAAATCGGAATTATTGGTGCCATGCCACAAGAAATTAAAATTTTGACTGAAACCCTTCAACAATTAACCACTTGGGAAAAGGCCGGGGCTCTTTTTTATTCTGGCGTTTTAGGAGAACATCAGGTGATTGTGGTTGAATCAGGAATCGGAAAGGTATTAGCCGCACTTACCGCAAGTCTTTTGATACAAGAATATGCGGTTGATTGTTTGATCAATACCGGTTCGGCTGGTGGCATAGGAGAAAATCTAGCGGTAGGCGATGTCGTTATTTCAGAAAAACTAGCCTACCACGATGTTGACGCGACAGGCTTTGGCTATGAGTATGGTCAAGTTCCTGGGGGCATGCCATTATATTATGAAGCGGATGCGAACTTGATTTATGCCTTTGAAAAAGCGGCTGAACAAACTGGACAAACGGTGAAAAAAGGATTAATCGTTACCGGCGACTCCTTTATTGATGCCCCTCAAAAAATTAAAACAATCCTCACTCAATTTCCAAAAGCTTTAGCCTGCGAAATGGAAGGAGCGGCCATTGCTCAAACAGCTTATCAATTTAAAGTTCCTTTTTTAGTGATTCGTGCTATGAGTGATAATGCCAATCATGAGGCTACTGAAAGTTTCGATGATTTCATTGATGAAGCTGGCATTCGTTCGGCCAAAATGGTCTTATCTTTTATAGAAAATTATAAATAAAAAAGTCTCGAAGTCGATGGATTTCGAGGCTTTATTTAAATAGTATGGATGCAACAGGTCTTCTCAGACAAAGGATAGTTTTATATTCAAGAAAAGCTAAAATTGGCCATGAAAATTGAAATCTCATGTCCAAAAAGAGCTAATTGGCCAAGGGAACTGAAATCTCATGTCCAAGAAGAGCTAATTGGCCATGAAAACTGGGATCTCATGTCCAAAAACGGCTAATTGGCCATGGAAACTGGAATCTCATGTCCAAGAAGAGCTAATTGGCCATGGAAACTGAAATCTCATGTCCAAGAACGGCTAATTGGCCATGGAAACTGTGATCTCATGTCCAAGAATGGCTACTTGGCCATGAGAACTGGTGATATCTTATGACCAAGAAACGAAATAGCAAGCATTCAGTGAATCTTTAAGAAAAATAAAAAAGCTCTTGCATTCTAGAATACAAGAGCTAAAACTATTACCAAATATGCACGCGATCTTCTGGTGCCCGATACATCGGATCATCTTCACCAATCGCATAAGTCGTAAAGAAATCATCCAAGTTTTGTAACTGAACATTTGCTCGCAGTTTAGCGGGAGCATGGACATCAATAGAAAGCAATAATTGTTGGTATTGTTCTTTGGCTTTCGTTCGCCAAATCCGTGCCCAATTTGTGAAGAAGGCGTCCAGATCTACATCGTCTTCTTTTTTGGCAGCTTCCAAGGCACAGCTTAGACCTCCAGCATCAGCAATATTTTCTGAGACAGTAAGTTTGCCATTGACCTTGCTACCAGCAATCGGAAGTCCTTCAAATTCGCTAATCATGTCTTCAGCTAATTTTTCAAAATGTGCTAAATCGCCGTCTGTCCACCAATTATTCAAGTTACCATATTCATCAAATTTGGCCCCATTATTATCAAACGCATGGGAAATTTCATGGGCGATTACCGCACCGATTCCTCCATAGTTGGCACTAGAAGATTGGTCAAGACTGTAAAAAGGAGCTTGTAAGATAGCGGCTGGAAAGACAATGATATTTAGTGAACCACTGTAATAAGCATTTACCATGCAAGCAGGCATTTCCCATTCGTCACGATCGACGGGTTGCTTGAATTTTTTATAATTGGCTTCGATAGCTAAACGAGTAAAGTGACGGATATTTCCAACTAGTGTTCCGCCTTGTTCGGCTGTTTTTGTTAGATAAGAATCATAAACAGCAGGAATTTTATCTGGATAACCAACATGGACTGCAATTTTATTTAATTTCAAAATAGCTTTATCGCGTGTTTCTTCAGTTAACCATTCATTGTGGGACAAGCGATTTTTGTAAACATCGACCATGGTAGAAACCATATGTTTGACATCTTCTTTTGCAGTTTCTCCAAAATAGGTTTTCCCATAGAAAAGACCGACCACTTGGCTGAAGGCATTTAACGCAAGGTGATACGCAGCTTTTTCTTGTGAAGCCGCTTCGTCGATACCGGATAAGTAACGCGAATAAGTTCCACCCATCTGACGCAAATCTTCTGTCAGATATTTTGTATAAGCCAAGATTGTTTGAATGTACATCCAGCTTTTCATTAAAGGTAGATAATCTTCTGAGACAAATTCATGGAAGGCTTCAAAATAAGCTGGTTCGGTCACGATGACTTTTTCAACGGGTAAGGAGACAATCCCGTCCAAAGCTTTTTGAAAATCGAATTGATCCGAATAAGCCAACACATCTTTTATGTCACGAGGATTGTACATCAGGCTGTAATCGGCGCTTTCTTCGGCACTTTTGACATGAGGAGCCAAGGCACGATCGAAAGCTAGGGCTTGTTCAGCGATTGTTTCAGCTTCTGAACGAGTATGTCCCATTTTTTTCATGACTTGGACAGCCATATCAAAAAAGACTTGCAACATCGCTTCGGCTTGTTCGTTTTCTCCTTCATAATAGGTTTTGTCTGGTAAAATCAAAGAAGTCGGGTCTAAATACAAGGCATTTTCACTTGTGTTTTTCATATCCGCATCGACATAAAAATGAAAAGGTAACGGCAAACCTTCTTTGATCCATTCTGGTAATTGATTGTTTAAATCTTCAAAATTTTCCAAAGAAATGATGCGTGTCAATAAATCTTGAATCGGTTGTGCCCCTTGTTCTTGGCGACTTTCATAGTCTTGGGCTAATCGATAAAATTCAACAGCATCTTGCATTCGGCCTTCAGGAATTTCCTTGGTACCACTTGCCATTTCTTTAAAGTCACTCATTAAGAGAGTGTCAATTTCTTCAACTAAATCTTGAAAACCACCCGTCGCAGGCTTGTCACTTGGAATGACGGCTGTTTTCACCCAGTCTCCATTAATTGCTTCATAAAAATCTTGTTTTTTCAAATCTGTCATTGTTTTCACACTCCATTCAATTTTTAATGATACACCAACCCGTCTTGTCAATCAATTTTACTTCGCCATTCGGACTGTAAAAGGCCGTAATCATAAATGTCATACCATGTTCCCTCATGAAAAAAAGCTTGACGATTAATACCTTCACGAATAAAACCAAGAGATTCATAGACATGAATAGCTGGCATATTGTTTGCATTAACGGACAAATTAATTTTGTGTAATCCGAGATGGTCAAAAGCAAAGCGCAATAAACATTGGATAGCTTCACTACCATAGCCTTTTCCCCGGTTTTCTTTTGCAGGAATGCCAATTCCTAATTCTCCGCGACGGTTTTTAAGTAAAACGTCAGACAAGGAAATAAAACCAATAAGGGAATCGTCTGAAATTTTACGAATCGTATAATGAAAGTCTTCATTACTTTCAGAGTTGTCAAACATCTTTTCCCAATCTTTTTTTTGGAAAGGGTGAAAAACATCATAACTGATGCCTTCAGCAAAAGCTTCGTCCCATTGCCATTTAGTAAATAAATCGCTATCACCCTCGCGAAGTTCTGCCAGATAAACTTTCTTTTCTTTCATAAGTATCTCCCTTTTAATAAGTCGCTTTCTCAAATTGTAGCATACGGAAAATAAAAAGGAACAGTAAATTGGAGAAAGTCGTTTTTGAATGTCTTTTTTTCGCAGAACTATACGACAGATCTATTTGACCAAACAAACGAAATCCCATGTCCAAGAAAAAATTCCAATAACTGAAATAGCCGATAAGCTTTTAACTTGAATTTTCTGATAGAACTTAATTAGTTGATTAGAAAACGAACGGTGACCATAAGACGTAAGGTGCAGTTTACCTCACTCGTTATTAGTTGACCTTACAACAAATGTTGGTTATATTAAAATTACTAGAAAGGGACGGTGGGTAAAAAATGATAACGAAAAAGGACCGATGGATTGGTATTTCTGAAGATCGTTTTAAAAATTATCAAAACTGGACCACACCAAGTGGCTATTTATGTGGTACGCATGCGGCGACCGTTTTATTGGCTTATTATCAAGATTTTATTGACGAGTCACTTATTCCTAACTATATCCGTAAGAAAAATAGTCGCCAGTATCAAACGCTTAGTCATTTTTTACAAGCTTTTATTCAGCCATACGATTTCCCGACGACTTCTTTTCAAGTCAGCCATGGCTTATCCAAGTATTTTTGTCTAACTAAAAAACCATTAAGAGCGCGTATGACCATGGTTGGTGGTTGGCAACGAGCAGTAAAACGCATAGATGAAGGAAAGCCGGTCATTGTGGGTGTTTTAAAAATTTTAGGGAGCACTTATGGCAATCATTGGGTCACAGCTTACGCCTATATGGAAACGTCAAATGGCCAACGTTACTTAAAAGTTCACGATAATTGGGGGAATTATAATAAAATCATTCCAGCCAAGTGGATCAACGGGACTGTTTCTTTGCCTTAATACGAAAAAAAATAAACGAAAGGCAAAAAATGTGCTAAAATAAAGGAAAAGTGAATGGGGAGGCTAACATGGTTGAGAAAAAAGCACCAATAAAATTTTTTAGTTTAAATGGAAATCATCCTTTGGCAGAAAATATTGCACATGCCTTTGGAACAGAATTAGGAAAATGCGGGATCAAAAAATTTAGCGATGGGGAAATCGCTATTAATATAGAAGAAAGTGTTCGTGGGGTTCATACTTTCTTGATCCAATCAACCAATCAGCCTGTCAATGATTATTACATGGAGTTACTGATTATGATCGATGCCATGAAACGAGCAAGCGCTGCGACAGTCAATGTTGTTTTGCCATACTATGCCTATGCTAGACAAGATCGTACTGCACATCCGCATGAACCAATCACGGCTAAGTTGATTGCCAATATGCTGCAAGAAGCAGGGGCAACACGTATTTTGACGCTTGATTTACATGCGGTACAAGTTC